>DAHXJB010000586.1:0-1547 GCA_027372455.1 Chloroflexota bacterium
AGCGCCAGCGAAGGATCTCCAGTGACGAGGAGATGCTTCGCTTCGCTCAGCATGACAGCAAGTATCAGCTTCGCTATGCCAGGATAGTAGCTACACCGCCCCTACTGGCGCTGCCAGCCCGTGTGAGCCAGTTCCAGCGACTCCACCACCATCTCGTTTCTAGAGGAGGAGAAGTCCGGCCCTGACCATTTCACCGGATAGGCATCCTGGAGGTTCCATCGGGCCACCTCCTTGCCGGCGTTCTCGCCCTTGTACTCGTACATGATGATCGAAACCGGGCGGAATTCGATCGTTCCCGCGATTATGTTCTTGTACCATTTCCACAATTCGTCGGACTCGACCCAACCCCTGCGCAGGGTGACGTTGGAGAATCGCGTGCGTACCGGCAGCTTGTGGAGGTGATCGTTCAGCCCTCCCTCCGCGTATTCCAGAAGCTCGGTTTCCACCGAGAGTCCGGAGCACTCGGTGAAGAGACCCTCGGTCACGCCCTTGATCTCCACGTGGAACCTGGTCGTCAGAAAGGGATCTTTTTTCCCAGAACCGTTTGCCATCCTATCTCCACCTCCCGTCACGACACGCGGTTGGGATGATCAACTCGGGTTTATTCCCTCTCCTGGGCCGTCGCCAGCTCATCGCGCATCATTCGGTACACCCGCTCGGCCAATTCGCGAGGATCGACGTTTTGTTGCGGGGCGCTGTCTGTGACTGACACCTCGGTCCGGCCGGCGGCGCCGCCGGCCGATAGGCTTCTTCCATCGTTGGCCGCAAGCCTGCGGGGCAGCACCCGCTCCAACGGCGGAGGAGCGTCCCCCGCCTCCGAAGAGCTGCTCTCGGCCGAAGGCGGCAACTCCATCAGCGGCAGCGGTGGCGTTCCCAACGTGACCGTCACGTTGCAGATCAGTTCGTCGATTCGAATCGTCACGCTCTACCCCGTCTTCTACAGATCTGCCAGTCACTCAATAGGTTCATGCCCGTCGTTGATGAGGCCCGTTATCAATTCGTTGGCGAGAGCCTCGAGGTCTCTGCCGGCACTTCCAGCGGAACGTCCACTGATTCCTCGGCCGGTGCGCTAGCTGTGGAGATCGTCTGCTGGACAGACGCCCGTCGGTTCTCCTGCCAGGCCTTGAACTTCTCGCCGCCCAGGTCGTCCGCGCTCGAGGCAACGGCGCTGAGCATCTGCGCGAGCATGTCCTGCTTAGCCCTCTCTATCTCATCGGGACCCTTGCCCTGGTATCGAGGGTCGCTATCCACCTGGAGGTAGGCAGCGGTGTAAAGCCCAACCTGGCTGACGTTGGCGGTCATGCCAATGATCTTGAGGGTTCTCTCCACGGCTTTGGCCGCGGCACTGGCACCCCCGACTGCTCCTGCCACGCCGATGATGCCGGCGAGCAAGCTGACCATCTGCGCCAGGATGTCTCCCCGAGAGACGATCTGAGTCCAGCTGAGCCTCGGCGGTTTCTCGCGCAAGTCCCTTATCTTGACTCTCAGGTCGTCTATCCCCTTGGCCGCCTGCAGGGCACCGACAAGCTTGCCCGCCTTGCCCAACT
>DAHXJB010000587.1:0-7889 GCA_027372455.1 Chloroflexota bacterium
ACAGGACCGGCTCACTCGGAATGTTGTCGGCAACAGCGAAGACGCCGTCAAGGTTGCTGCACTGGTGATAGCGATTCTGCTGAAGCTTCTGGGGCTGGTTGTCACTCACCTTGGTAACAGCAGACACAAATCGCAGCCCCATACGGTCGGCGAGGCGGCGTGCAAAATCGGGGACCAGTTCCGGGTGTCTGCGAGATGGAACGCATGTCACCCATGCGGGAGGCGGCTCCGGCCGCCAACGGCGACTGACCATCTCCAACGCCGCATCGACCAACTCGTCCCGAAAACGTCCGGCACGCTTGTCGGCGGCCACCATGTGTCCCCAACCGGCGTCGCCCCAGCGAGAGAGCACGCGGCCCGCCTGAGCGCGGAGCGGCTGAGGGAGATTACCACGAAAACCGTATTCCTCGAACGCTCCTCCCGCCACCTGCTTATTGCATTCCAGGGGCAGCTCGGACTGCCTCAGGTAGAGCGCCGCTTCCGCCGCCAGACGATGGTCGAACTCCGCAGGGACGACCGAACGCCCCAGGCAACCGGCGCACTTACCGCAACCCTGCGTGGTCTCGTCGTCCAGGGCCGCTGCTAGAAACACCATCAGGCAGCCCTTGCAGTCGACATACTGCTGGACCTCTCTCCACTCCAGCTCCCGCTGTTGAGTGAGCCGCCGGATGCCCTCGCGATCCATGCGGTATTCTACCGGGGTTCTGACCCATCGCGAGCCAGTCTTCATGACCGGAGCCGGGTTTTCGACCGACAGATACTTCAGTGCCTTCTGGATCTGGCCCAGGCGCAGATTGACGACTCCCTCCAACTCGCGCTCGCTCATCCCGTCGGTCCCGGCCAGTTCGGCCAGTATGGTCTCGACGTGACGCTCGTCGGGGAAGGCACTGGTCCGGAAATACTCCTGGATCTCCGCGTCCTCCCGACCCGCCAGCAGGACCCCCACCGCCCGAGGAATGGCACGCCCAGCGCGTCCCACCTGCTGGTAGTAGGCGATGATGGAACCGGGGGCCTGGTAGTGGACAACGAACCCGAGGTCCGGCTTGTCATAGCCCATGCCGAGGGCCGTCGTGGCCACCAGCGCCTTGATGCGATTGGCGAGAAGCAGCCATTCTAGGTGCTGGCGATAGGAATCGGAGGTCTCGAATCCTTCTGCCGTCACGCCGGAGTAGTATGCACGCGCGCTGATGCCCCTCCGGTTCAGCCACTCCGCTACCTGGTCGGCATCGCGCTTAGTAAGGGTGTAGACGATGCCGGTCCCCGGCAGGCTCGGTAGATGCTCGGCCAGCCAGGCGAGGCGGGCTGCCTGGTCGGGAAGGCGGAGGCTCTGCAGCACGAGGCTCTCGCGAATCAGCGATCCCCGTTGCACCTCGATGTCGCCGAGTTGACTGCAAACGTCCTGCACCACCCGGTTGTTGGCCGTCGCCGTCGTCCCAAGCACAGGCATGTTCGACGGCATGAAGCGCAGCACGTTCATCAACCGCCGGTAGTCAGGGCGGAAATCGTGCCCCCAGTCCGAGATGCAGTGAGCCTCGTCGACTACCAGCAGGCCGAGGGTGTTGGCGATGGGGAAAAGCACCTCCTCCACGAACTGGTCGTTCGCAAGCCGCTCGGGCGAGATCAGCACGGCATCGGCTTTGTTCTCGAGCACCCTCTGGATAAGGGGCGGCCAGTCCTCTCGATTCGCGGAGTTGATGGTCAGGGCCTCGAGCCCGAGGCGTTCGGCGGATTCAATCTGGTTGCGCATCAGCGCCAGGAGCGGAGAAATGATCAAGGTGGGCCCCCTACCTCGGTCACGCAGCAGGCGGGTGGCAATAAAGTAGACCGAGCTCTTACCCCAGCCGGTGCGCTGAACCACCAACAGTTTCTTGCGATGGTTCACGAGCGCGTCAATGGCTTCCCACTGGCCCGACCGAAACTGCGCCTGGGCATTGGCGAGCGCCCGCCGTAGCAGTTCCAGCGCCTCGACCCTCTCCGCGGCCTCGAATCTCATCGGGTTCTCTCCCTACATATCGTCTGGGATCTGGGACTGTCTGTGGGTGGATGAGCATCTTCTTGCCGCAGGTCAGTGTACCAATGTCGTCTGCCCTGGACAACGAGGGATCTGGTGGACTTGCTAGATGTCGACGACAGAGTTCCCGACCACACTCCCGGCCACACGGGCTTGACAGAAAGCCCGAAATCACTATAATGGTCGCTAGAACGCATGTTCTGTCATGACCGGAGGGCGGCGCGGCTTGTTGGGCGATGCGGCGTGCGAGGGCATGGCGGCTGTTCGCCGAGTGACGGTTTAGCATGAAGGAGGACGTTTAGCATGAGCGTGGAATCGGCGAGGGCAGAGATGGCGCACGAGGGCGCTGAGGTCAGGGAAGAGGTGGGGGCGCCCGCCGGCCGAGGGGAGAAGAGGACGGATCGACCGTTCGATCCCAGCAGGTTTCTGCGCAAGCTGGGGGGCAAGGAGTATCTGGAGGTCAAGTGGAGGCTGCTGTGGCTGCGCACCGAGCACCCGGACGCCGTGATGAGCACCGAGTTGGCGAGGTTGGAGGACGATTTCGCCCTGTTCAAGGCTCACGTCTCCATCCCGGGCGGGGGTGAGGCCACCGGGTGGGGCTCAGAGACCAGGCAAGACTTCTTCGATTACATTGAGAAGGCTGAGACCAAGGCGCTGGGACGGGCGCTGGCGGCTCTGGGATACGGCACGCAGTTCTGTGAGGATTGCGATTTTGCCGCCGGGTCGTCCGGGACCGCCCACGTGGTGGACTCCCCTGTGGAGCAACCCTCGGCCGGCGACGGGATGCCGCAGCGTCCCACCGCGCTGCCGCAGACCGGCGGGTCGCTGGCCTCCCCGGCCCAGTTGAAGCTGATCTATCTCACGGCCACGAGGGACCTTCACATCAGCGAGGACGAGTTGGAGGAGAGGTGCCAGACCCAGTATGGGCGACTGCCACTCCATCTGACCAAGCGGGAGGCTTCGGAGTTCATAGACAGCTTGAAGGGGCAGAAGTCGATCGCAAGCTGAGCGGTTCACGACCCCAACCACGATCTTTGTAAAGGCGAAGCTCGAGTGCTATACTGCGGCCGGCGCGTACGTGTGCCGGCCGCGCTCCATTTGCTGGTGGGCTGTCGACCACGACGCAGCGCGAGCACAGTCCCCTTAGGTAGCCCCGGTTCCGCGCAGCGGCGCCGGAACCGGCAATCACAATCTTTGCGGAGGCGAACGTTGATTCACTTCATCGTGCACGACGAGCAGGATTCCGTTGGGGTGGTGGTGGTCGAGGGGGTCAAGGCCGGTGACCAGCTGAGCGGCTGGATCATGGACCAGGACAAGACCCTCAGCATGAAGGTAGTCAGCGATATCCCGATCGGGCATAAGCTGGCCCTGAAAGAAATCCCGATGGGAGCCACGGTAATCAAGTACGGCCACGACATCGGCAAGGCCGTTGCGGGCATCAAGGCCGGGGAACATGCCCACGTTCACAACATTAAGACGAAGAGGTGGTAGGGACATGGTAGGTTCCACTTTCCTCGGATACCGAAGAGAGAATGGTCGCGTGGGCATCCGAAACCACGTGATCATACTGCCGGTTGACGACATCTCCAACGCGGCCTGCGAAGCCGTGGCGAGCAACGTCAAGGGGACCATGGCGCTGCCCCATCCCTACGGCCGCCTTCAGTTCGGTCGAGACCTGGATCTGTTCTTCAGGACGATCATCGGCGCCGGGTCCAACCCCAACGTCGCCGCGGTAGTGGTGATCGGGATCGAGGCCGAGTGGACGAAGAAGGTAGTTGACGCCATCGCCGTCACCGGAAAGCCGGTCAAGGGCTTCAGCATCGAGTTGAACGGCGACTACAACACCATCGCGGCGGCATCCAGGGCTGCCAAGGAGTTCGTGCACTTCGCCACCGAACTGCCGAGGGTGGAGTGCTCTGTGGACGAGCTGTGGGTCTCCACCAAGTGCGGTGAGTCCGACACCACGTCCGGCAGCGGGGCCAATCCCACCGTGGGCAACGCCTTCGACAAGCTGAACGACATGGGTGCTACCCTCCTCTTCGGCGAGACCACCGAGCTGACCGGTGCCGAGATGCTGGTTCGCGATCGTTTTGCCACCGCAGAACTCGGCGAGAAGTTCATGGCGATGTGGAAGCGATACGATGACCTGGTGATGAGGGAAAAGGTGGACGACCTAGTCGACTCCCAACCCACCAAGGGGAACATCGCCGGCGGTCTGACCACCATCGAGGAGAAGGCCCTCGGGAACATGCAGAAGATCGGCAAGAGGTCCAAGATCGTGGGCGTGTTGGAGCCCGCCGAGGCCCCAACCGGAAAGGGCCTGTGGTTCATGGACTCCAGCTCGGCCGCTGCCGAGATGGTCACGCTGGCTGCGGCCGCGGGGTTTGTGGTTCACTTCTTCCCCACCGGCCAGGGCAACGTGATTGGCAACCCGATCCTACCTGTCATCAAGCTGAGCGCCAACCCCCGAACGGTCCGCACCATGAATGAGCACATTGACGTGGACTGCTCGGGTCTGCTTCAGCGACAGGTAAACCTGGATCAGATGGGCGATCTGCTGCTGGAGATGATGCTCCGGACCTGCAACGGCCGGAATACCTCCGCGGAGGTACTCGGGCATCGCGAGTTCGTTCTGACCAAGCTGTATCCCAGCGCCTAACCGAGGGCAGGTTGTGGCGGCCTCGAGAGGGGTGATCTTGCACCTGGAGACGCTCGCAGCCGGCTGAAGGTGAGAATTGAATCGGGCGGAGGGTTCCCCTCCGCCCGATTCTGCCGTTTCGTGGGATAACCTCCTTGGCGACGCAGTAACAGGGCTTGATTGAGGTGGAGCTTCGCGCTATTGTGGTGGCGGCGATGGAGCTTTCGGCATCTGGCTGAGGGTAGTGCGGGGACTGGGATAGATGGATCCTGCCGACGAACTTGCTGGAGTCATCAGACCCGATTTCGCCTTTCTCAAGGTGGTGGAAGAGCGGAGCGGGCAGGCCATTCGAGCTTGTTTCGATTGCCTGAAGTGCAGCGCGGGGTGTCTTGTGGCTGTGGATATGGACTTTCCGCCCCATCGGATCGTACGAATGGTGCAGCTCGGGCTGAAGCATCGAGTGCTGGAGAGCCGGGCTATCTGGCTTTGCACGGACTGCATGACATGCTCCGACCGCTGCCCCAACGGGGTAGACGTGGCGAGCGTCATCAACTCCCTCCGCCAGATTTCGCTCGCGGAGGGATACGCCCCGGGTGAAGCTCGGGTGGCGGAATTCCACCAGAACTTCCTCAAGGTGGTCAGAAGGTTCGGCAGGGTGCACGAACTAAGCCTGATCGGGGGGCTCAAGATGCATAGCGGCTACTTCCTGCGGGATCTCGGGGTCGGGCTTGGACTGCTTTTTCGGGGGAAGATCCCTCTGCTGCCCCGGAGGGTGCATGGGGTCAGGCAGTTGACCGCGATGTTCCCCAGCGCGAAGGAACGGGGCTCCGACGCCTCGGACAAGGGTGAGACCGGGTGACCTACAGCTTGTATCCCGGCTGCACCGTGCGCTCAACCGGAGCCGAGTGTGCCGCCTCGGTTCGCGCCGTGTTCGATGCCCTCGGGATTGGTCTCGTCGAGCTCCCCGATTGGAACTGCTGCGGCGCCTCCTCCGCTCGGATCGTTGACCGCGACCTCGGTGTCCTGCTGCCCGGACGAAACCTCCTTATCGCTCAGCAGTTGGGCATGGGCATGGTGGCGACCTGCGCCGGGTGCCACAGTAGACTGCGCTACGCTCAGCAGCGATTGCTGGAGAGCAAAGGGCTGCGAGATCGACTGAGCTCCACGGTCGGGATCCCCTGGGAGGGAGGGGCAGTCACGGAGTCGCCGCTATCTGTGGTGGCGGGGCTGGATCCGGCCGAGATAGGCAGTCGAGTGAAGCTTTCCCTCCAGGCGCTGAAGGTAGCTCCCTATTACGGTTGTCTTCTCGCCAGACCTCGGCGCGAGACCGGGGAGAAGGATCCGGACAACCCCACCTCGATGGACCTCGTGCTCTCGCTGCTGGGGGCAGAGATCGTCGACTGGTCATACAAGACCGACTGCTGCGGCGGCAGCTTGGCCCTAAGCTGTAGAGAGGTGGCGCGCCGGCTGGCTAACAGGCTTGCGAAGAAGGCAGTGGAGGCCGGAGCGCGGTGCATCGTCACTGCCTGCCCCACATGCCAGGCCAACCTGGAGATGAGGCAGTCGGGTCGGGACAGGCTTCCGGTCTTCTACTTCACGGAGCTGATGGGCTTGTCCTTCGGTCTGGACGGCATCGGCTCCTGGTGGATAGGACACCTGATCAACCCGCTTACCCTGTTCCAGTCCGTTGGGCTCGCCGAAGCGTGTGGAGTCCACGGTTGAGCGTGATTCTGCCGGCTGTAGGCCGGCATCTCGCCGCGGGGCCCTGCCCCCGTTCAGCGCGTTGGGACTCACGACCCGGCCCGCGGCTGTGGCTACTGTCGAGGACACCGTGGTCCACGCCCAGGCCGCCGCGATCAGCGCGGTGGGGTTGCTGAGGTCCGGTGTTGCAGCCTCTTCCCACTCCACCTTATGATTGTGCGCACTGTCGAAGAAGAGCCAGACGTTGGATCGCATTACATCCCGCATCGATTCCAGGGCCGTCCTCGCCCTCGTCGCCGTCCTGCTGGCGGCGCTGGCTTTGCGTCTCTACCTGCTCGCCGGTCCCCAGACCGAGCTTGAGGGGGATGAGGCGATCGTCGGCTTGATGGCTCGCCACATCCTCCAGGGCGAGCGACCAGTCTTCTACTACATGCAGCCCTACATGGGAAGCCTCGAGGCCTACATGGCCGCGGGCATGTTCGCGCTGCTGGGCAGTTCCACCTTCGCCCTGAAGCTGGTGCCTCTTATCGCGGCGCTGCTATTCACCGCCCTGATCTTCGCCACCGGCTATCGCCTCGGGGGATTGGCCTCGGCAGTTCTATCCGGGCTGCTCGTGGCGATACCCCCTGCCTTTCTGGCCCTGTGGAGCCTCAAGGCGCGTGGCGGCTACATCGAGATCATGGTCTTCGGCCAGTTGATGATCCTGCTGACGATGCGCATCGCCAAGAGGGGAACGGTCCTTTTGTGGGAAGCTGGGCTGCTGGGGTTGCTTGCCGGTCTCGCCCTGTGGACCAACCCCCTGATCGGAGTATACATGCTGCCCATCGCCATCTACCTGCTGCTCGCTCTACGCAAAAAGGTGGTAGGTGTGTGGCTGGTCCCCGCTGCGGCGGGAGTCTTTGTCGGGGCATATCCGCTGCTGGAGTACAACCTGACTCATCGCCTCGCGACCGCGGATGCAATGCTTGGAGGCGGCTGGTCACTGAGAGAAGCACCGCACTACCTGGGCGAGTTTTTCAGGGTGAGCCTCCCCATTCTGGCGGGGTTTGCTCAGGCCAGCAGCTCGCAGCAGCTCTTCTGGCCACGCTTCGCGAGTAGCTGGGCCGGCCACTCCCAGGTAGCCGTCGGGTTGGCGATCTTTTCCCTGGCTGTGCTAGCTGCAGGCGGTCGCGCGCTGCTGGATCTGCTGCGGGGAAGGAGCCAGGGGAATTCCGGCAAGAGCCTCCTGGTGCTGCTGCTGGTGGTGGTTCCTACGGTGTTCGTGGTGAGCAAGTTCCGTGACCTGGTCACCGAGCCGCGATACCTTCTTCCCCTCTACTCGGGCATTCCCCTGATTGCCGCGGCGATTCTGGAGACCCGTCGTGTGCGGGCCTGGCTGCCTCCCCTGCTCGCGGCGGTCATACTGATTGGGAATCTACTCAGCATCGCCACTCTCGATCCGGCGCTGAATCTGCCCGATACTGCCATCGGGAGCAGGGCAGCGAATCGGGCGGAACTGATCGACTTCCTGCTCTCTCGCGGTCTCAATCGGGTGTACAC
>DAHXJB010000589.1:0-10856 GCA_027372455.1 Chloroflexota bacterium
GTTGATACCCCGTTTTTACGAGCCAGATATGTGGAGGTAGTGGCTTCGCCATTGAAAGACCGATCCGGGCAGGTGGTGGAGCTGATTGAGTCGATGCGGGACGTCACGGAGGAGCGAGAACTGGAGGATGAGCTGTTGCGACGCAACCGTGAGCTCTCCACGCTTCACTCGATCTCGGTGGCTCTCAACAAGTCGCTGGATCTGGAGCCGATCCTGGAGGGAGCGCTTGTCGATGCTCTCAAGCTGACTGGGATGGAAGCGGGGGCCATTTACCTGCTGAACGAGCACACCGGTGAACTGGAGCTGGCGGCCCGACATGGCCTGTCGCAGGAGGCGGCCCAGGTGGCGGCCAATCTCGGCTTGAGCGCCAGCCTGTGTGCGGCAGTTGCGCAGGCCGACGAGCCCATTGTGGTGGAGGATACCAGCAAGTACGCCCGCGGCATGAAGGCGGCGCTGCGCAACGAGAAGATGAGATGCATGGTCAGGGTTCCATTCAAGTCCACTCGTGGCCTGCTGGGCACCATGTGTCTCGGCACTCATGACGCGCGAAGTTTCTCGAAGAGCGTGATGGAATTGTTGACGTCGGTGAGCAACCAGATGGCGGTGGCCGTTCAGAATGCTCGATTGTACGAGGAGCTTCAGCGCAAGGAGAGGATGAGGGGGGAGCTATTACTGAAGGTGATCGCTGCCCAGGAGGAGGAACGAAAGAGGATCGCTCGCGAACTGCACGATCAGACCAGCCAGGCTCTAGCTGCCCTGGCTGTGGCCGCGGAGACGGCGGCGGGACAGGCGGCAGGGGGGGACGACGTGACCGGAAGCCTGTCACGGATGCGATCCCTGGCCGTTGGAACCTTGGAGGAAGTTCACCGGCTGATCTTCGATCTTCGACCTACCCTGTTGGACGATCTGGGGCTGATGGCGGCGATACGCTGGTATGCTGAGGCCAGGTTAGGGGAGGCTGGGATCAAGGTGCGCTTGGAGATGGCGGGCGAGGAACGTCGCCTTCCGCCGCAGGCCGAGACCGCCCTCTATCGGGTGGTCCAGGAGGCGATCAACAACGTGGTGAACCACTCGGGTGCGCAGAGTGTTACGGTTACTCTCGTCCTGAAGCCCAACCTCCTGCTGATGGCCATCGTGGACAACGGCTGGGGCTTCGACATGGCTGAGCTGGCGCAATCCGGCGATCAAAAGAGGGGGTTAGGACTGATGGGGATGAAGGAGAGGGTGGAGTTGCTGGGCGGCTCCTTCGCCATCTTCTCCGAGCTGGGTGGCGGTACCAAGATCACGTTGGAGGTACCCCTGTTGGAAGGGGAGGACGGGTCCGATGGGCAAGATACGGGTTCTGATAGTTGACGATCACGCCATTTTGCGAGAGGGGATTCGTGCCCTGCTGACCCTCTCCAAGGATATGGAGGTGGTTGGAGAGGCCGCGGATGGGCAGGAGGGGGTGGAGATCGCGCGCGAACTGTCGCCCGACGTGGTTCTTATGGACATCGCCATGCCGGGTCTGGATGGACTGGAGGCCACCAGGCGGATCAAGGACCGGCACAAGAACGTCAAGGTGCTCATCCTGACCCAGCACGAGAACCGCGAATATGTGTTCCCGATTCTGAAAGCCGGTGCCGATGGCTACGTTCTGAAGAAAGCGGCAGGCACAGAGTTGATCTCTGCGATCCGCGCCGTGCACGAGGGCGGCACTTTCCTCTACCCTTCGGTTGCCAGGACCGTGGTGGAAGACTACCTTCGTCCCGATGGAACGATCGCTGAACGGCGCCATTCCAAGCTAACTGACCGGGAGATCGAGGTGCTGAAGCTGGTGGCCGAGGGGCGGAGCAATCAGGAGATCGCCGATCTGCTTTGCCTGAGCGTGAAGACGGTGACGGGGCATCGCACCAACATAATGGAGAAGCTGGATCTTCACAGCCGGACTGAACTGGTGAAGTACGCAATTCGGACGGGGCTGACCGAGGCCTGAGCCCGTCCTTTTCCCCTGGTCTCTCCTTCGAGACACAATCTATCGTGACCTCTGCCACGCACTTCCCTGGGTTGGCATGCTCGGATCACCTGTATCGGTCGGTGAGCTTCGGGCAGAGAAGATGACGGCAGGCGGATAGGGCGTTTTCCCTATCCATCAACAGGGTGTTCACCGTATACCCCACTTGTGCCCAACTCCCTAGACTTTCCTCGGTGGCTTGGTGCTTCCCGGCTGCCATGCTGCGTTCTTCCCGTGAGAACCATCGCGGGGTTCGGATTGAGAAAGAGGGGGGATGTAGGGAGTCGGTATTGCGTAGACTCCTCGGGATGCCCGAAGCGTGACGATTGCGTGGCCGCTGGGGAACCGCGGCTGAGGGGCATCTGGGGAAGTAGGAGCCATGGCCCGTCGGGGCTTGGCTGAGACGCAGCGCTCACCAGCTCGCTCGATGGCGGCGGTGCCGGCCGAAAGTTGGACGCATTTTCGGAAACGGAACGTCAGTGGAACTCAGCCCTAGATGATGCGAGTGCCAATGATGCACTGTCGCGATTTGTAAGGGAGGGAGAGCCATGGCTGTCACGCATGCTGAACCCGCAAAGAAGCGCAGCATTCTACTCACCAGCGAAGACTGGTGGTCGGTCTATCTGGGACTATTCCTGCTCGTGATCACTGTCGTGGCCTTTGCGGCGGGGTCGCCGCTGAACATGCTGAAGACGGCAATGCCCGTTGCCTGGCCCTCGGGAAACGTGTTGGGCCAGTTCGGGAGCAACATCGGTGCCTACCTGTCCATGTTCGTGTTGCTCGCGGCCCTCACGGGGTTCGCCGTTGCGGTGATGGGGGGCAAGGTCGTCCATTATCTTCTGTCCTTCACGGTGCTGTTCGTCGCGTCACTGTTGATCCTGACGTTGGGTAGCGAGGATACCTCCAAGGCCTACGGGCTGGAGTACCCTTTCTGGGCACTGGTGGTCGGTCTGATCATCGGGAACATCTGGGACATGCCTGGCTGGTTCAAGGCCGCTGCGGGTCGCACTGAGTTCTACATCAAGACCAGCATCGTGCTGCTGGGGGCGAATCTGCCCTTCACCACCGTTGTTCAGGGTGGTGGATGGGGTTTCATTGAAGCGGTGTGTATCGTGGGTGTGGGCTTCACGGTGGCCTTCATCGTGTCCAAGCGGCTCGGTTTCGACAACCTCTTCGCCGCGGTGCTGGGCGCCGGCGGGTCGGTGTGCGGGATCTCGGCCGCCATCGCGATCGGTGGTAGCGTGAAGGCCAATCCGAAGCACGTTGGCTACATCTGCTCCTTGGTTATGGTGTACGCCCTCGTGCTGATCTTCCTCATGCCGTTCGCAGCCCGGTTGCTCGGGCTGAGTCACGTCGTCGCCGGGGCGTGGATCGGCGGCTCTGAGCTTGCCGATGCGGCCGGTCTTGCCGCGGCCGCCATGGTTTCCGACAAGGCGACGCAGGCCTTTACTCTGGTAAAACTGAACAGAGACGTGATGATCGGCGTGCTAGCCTTCATCCTGGCCATCATCTCGGTGACTCGGTGGGACAGGAAAGAGGGACAGCCACTTCCCAGTCCGATGGTCATCTGGGATCGCTTCCCGAAGTTCGTGCTGGCCTTCCTTGCCGCGTCCTTCCTGGCCACGATGTGGAACGTCCAGTACGGCAAAGACTTCGCGCCGAACGTTACAGCCAACCTGAACAACGTGAGGACCTGGCTGTTTGTCCTGGCCTTCCTCTGCATCGGGTGCAACACCAAGCTCCAGGACATTCGCAGCATGGGGTGGAGGCCGATCACTGCCTTCACCACGGTCGCGGTGGTGAACCTGATCGTCGGGTTCATCATGGCCAATCTGCTTTTTGGTGGGATCATCGCGGCGCCGCTCGGGTAATCGAGGAAGCCGCGCTTGGACACTCGCGGGCGGTCTGGAGAGATGCGTGGCACTATCCAGACCGCCCTTGGGAGCGACAGTTTGAGCCTCTAGGGGCCAAGCTAACTTGCAGACAGGGCGAAAAAGTCGAGCCATTCTGAACGGACTACCGAGGAGGGTAGGAAGTAGGAGGTAGGTTGATGGCAGAGGAGTCCAAGTCCCCGATGGTGGACGAACTCGAGAAAGGAAGCTGGCCTAGCTTCGCCAAGGAACTGAAGAGGCGGGCGGAGAAGAATGCTGCCGCCAAAGACCTGATTGGCCAGCTGGAGCTTTCCTACGAAGAGAAGAGGGTCCACTGGAAGCATGGCGGGATCGTGGGGGTGAAGGGCTACGGAGGTGGCGTGATCGGGCGCTACTCCGATGTTCCAGAGCAGTTCCCCAATGTGGCAGAGTTCCACACCATGCGCGTGAACATGCCGACCGGGTGGTTTTACAACACCGAGAGGTTGCGCACGCTGTGCGATGTGTGGGAGAAATACGGCTCGGGCCTGACCAATATGCATGGAGCTACCGGGGATATCATCCTTCTGGGCACCCAGACCGCCCATCTCCAGGATGCCTTCAACAGCCTGAGCGAGGAAGGCTTCGACCTGGGCGGCTCCGGCTCCGACCTGCGGACCCCAAGCGCCTGTGTGGGTCCTGGGCGATGCGAGTGGGCCTGCATCGACACCCTCGGGCTCTGCCACGATCTGACGATAACCTACCAGAATGAGCTGCACCGGCCGATGTGGCCTTACAAGTTCAAGATAAAGGTAGCGGGCTGTCCCAACGACTGTGTCGCCTCCATTGCCCGGTCGGATTTCCCCATCATCGGTACTTGGAAGGGCCCCTTGCAGATCAACCAGGAGGCCGTACGGCAGTACCTGGCGGCGGACTTCGACGTGAAGCGATCGGTAGTCAACAAGTGCCCGACCAGGGCCCTCGAACTGGACGGTGACAAACTGCTGCTCAACGCCGAAGACTGCAACCGCTGCATGCACTGCCTGAACATGATGCCCAAGGCGATTAGACCGGGCACGGAGAAGGGTGCGACCATAATGATCGGCGGCAAGGCACCCATCGTTCGCGGCGCGTATCTGTCGTGGGTTCTGGTTCCCTTCATGAAGATGGAGCCCCCGTACAACGAGCTTAAAGAGCTACTTCAGAAGGTCTGGGAATGGTGGGACGAGAACGGCAAGACCCGAGAGAGGGTCGCTGAGTTGATCGAGCGGGTGGGGATGGGCAACTTCCTTCGCGAGATGGAATTGGAGCCTGTGCCTCAGATGGTGTTCCAACCCAGGTCCAACCCTTACTACTTCTGGCAGCCTGACGAGGTGAAGTGATGACAGACGCAAGAACCGACTTCGGTCCTCCATACTTCAAAGACTTGATGCCCCCGGTGATGGTGGAGAACTACGGCAAGTGGCTGTACCATGAGACACCACAGCCCGGTGTGTTGAAGCACGTGTCCGAGACGGGCGCCGCTGTCTACACCGTGAGGGTGGGGTCGCCTCGTTTGCTCAGCATCGACACCATTCGCGACATCTGCGACATCGCGGACGAGTACTGCGGTGGACATCTGCGGTTTACCAGCCGCCACAACATCGAGTTTCTTCTCACCGATGCGGACAAGGTTCAGCCTCTGATCGAGGAAGTGAAGAAGCTGGGCTTTCCGGTCGGGGGTACGGGCAACTCCATCAGCAACGTTGTCCATACCCAGGGTTGGATCCACTGCCACAGCGCGGCCACCGACGCTTCCGGCCTCGTCAAGGCAGTCATGGATGAGATGGTGCCCCACTTCGAGAGCATGACCCTTCCGGCGAAGCTCAGGATATCTATGGCGTGCTGCCTGAACATGTGCGGTGCCATCCACTGCTCGGACCTGGCTATAGTGGGGATTCACCGGAAGCCGCCAAAGATCGATCACGAGCGGCTGGCCAAGACCTGCGAAGTGCCGAATGTGGTGGCCGCCTGCCCGACGGCGGCGATCCGGCCCAATCCGAAGGAGAAGAGCGTCATCATCAACGAGGAGCGGTGCATGTACTGCGGCAACTGCTTCACGGTGTGCCCGTCTATGCCTATCGCCGATCCAGAGAACGATGGTGTCGCGATCTTCGTGGGTGGCAAGGTATCGAATGCCAGGAAGCCACCGATGTTCTCTCGACTGGCCATTCCTTACCTGCCCAACAACCCGCCTCGATGGCCTGAGGTGGTAGACGCCGTCAGGAACATCGTGGAGGTGTACGCCCAGCATGCCCGCAAGGGCGAGCGGATGGGAGAGTGGATCGAGCGGGTGGGTTGGGAGACCTTCTTCCGGGTGACTGGTATCCCCTTCACCGACAAGCACATCGACGACTTCCGGTTTGCACCCACCACTTTCAGGACCTCACCGACCTTCAAGTGGTAGAAACTGCGGTGTCAACTAAGCACTCCGATGCGGAAGTATCGTAGAAAGCGGGTCCAGGGCGCAGCGCCTGGCGGGGCGTGGGGTGTCCCCACAAAACCACACACTTACTGTGTCGACCTGCTTAGAAGGGAGATAGAGATGGGCGAGGGTCTGCAGGAGAAAGTGTTGGCCTACCTTGGCACGGTCGATAAGGCCAAGAACCGCGAAATCGCCACCGCCTTGAAGGAGCCGAAGTCGGATGTGGACAAGGCAGTAGCCGAACTGGCAAAGGCGGACAAGATCGAGTACCTGTACATCGGAACCTCCTACGTCAAGCTGAAGGGAAAAGAGTAGGAGAGAGGACTAGGGCGAGCGATGTTCTTGGAGATGTAGCGTCGGGCCTTGTGTCTGATTGTCATGGGCCTGGGCGGAGAGGTTGGGGACGAGATCTCGACGCTACACCACAGGTTTTATGGGCGCCGTTGCTCTGAGGTCCTAAGCAGGTGTCCCTAGTCAGACTGCCCATCGTCACCCCCGCGAAAGCGGGGGTCCAGGCCACTACCGCGCGGCGAGAACGCTGGATGCCCGCTTGCGCGGGCATGACGACGGATTGTGCACTCTATCCCAGGCCAAGTGCTTAGCGTTGGATCCGCTGCCCAGTAGAAAGGCTAGCATGCTGTCGAAGCTATCGCAGAAGAGTAGGGACGCCATCCTCAAGAACTGGCTCCAGATGGTTCTGGAGAGCTACCCCCCCGATGTTGCCGAGTTTCTGCAGCGTGAACAGGACCAATTTGCGAACCCTGTCGGCAGCGCCATCGCCGATGGGCTGGCGGGGGCCCTGCAGGAGCTTCTGGGAGGAATGGATGCTGAGAAGCTCTCAGCATCCCTGGACGAGATCGTCAAGATACGGGCGATCCAGCAGTTCTCTCCATCCCAGGCGGTTGAGTTCGTCTTTCAGCTGAAGAGGGCCATCAGGCAGGAGTTGGGCGATGAGGCAGCCGACCCGCTGCTTCAGGAGGAGTTGCCAGAGTTTGAGTCCAGGATAGACCGGGTTGCTCTCTTGGCTTTCGACATCTACGTGAGACGTAGAGAGAAGATCCACGACATCCGGACCAGGGAGTTGCGAGAGAGGTCTGGAAGGGTGCTGGATCGGCTTAAGCGGATTTACGGGGGAGTGGATCTCGACCTGGAAGAGTTTGGCAACGGTGCATCTGACTTGGAGCGAGGCAGTGCTAGATGAAGACGCTTCTTCCCCTCTTGGCGGTGTTGGCTCTTTCCCTGGTGGCTTTCCTGGGCGGAGAGATCGGCAGCCTGCGCTTTCTATTCGCGGTGGTGGGTCCTTACGCGGCTTTTGCCCTTTTCGTTATTGGCTTCGTCTACCGTATTCTGAGGTGGGCAAGGGTCCCTGTTCCCTACCACATAACCACCACGTGCGGCCAGCAGAAGTCACTGCCATGGATTAAGGCCAACAACCTTGAGAGCCCCTACAACAGCATGGGCGTCGTGGCACGACTGGCCATGGAGGTCCTCTTCTTCCGTTCCCTGTTCAGAGATACCTCCTTGGAGATTCGGGGCAAGAGGCTCCTGTACCGGGATCACAAGATCCTGTGGCTTGCGGCCATTGTCTTCCACTGGTCACTACTGGTGGTGATCCTGAGACACTCACGGTTCTTCATGGAGCCGGTGCCCTTCTTCGTCACCATCCTGCAATCGCTGGATGGATTCTTCCACCTCGGCGAGCCGGTGGTGTACATCACCTCTGTGACTTTCCTAGTGGGTGTGGCCTACCTGTTGTATAGGCGGCTGGCGATCCCGCAGGTAGCGTATCTCTCCCTGGCATCGGATTACCTGCCCCTATTCTTGCTGCTGGGGATCGGGCTGTCGGGTGTCCTCATGCGCTACTTCTTCCGCACCGACGTGGAGGCTGTGAAGGAGTTGGCCATGGGGCTTGTTGCCTTCAGCCCCGTGGTACCGAGCACGGTCTCGCCGCTCTTCTTCGTCCATCTGTTCCTGGTGAGCAGCCTCTTTGCTTACTTCCCCATCAGCAAGCTGATGCACATGGGGGGAGTACTGCTGAGCCCCACAAGGAACCTGGCCAACGATAGCCGAATGCGCCGGCATGTAAACCCCTGGGGTTATCCGGTGCCTGTTCACAGCTACGAGGAGTGGCAGGAGGAGTTCAAGGACAAACTGGAAGCGGCGGGCATCCCCCTGGATCCCGAGCCGGCAAAGAAGCCAGAGATCGTCGCGTAGAGGGTAGAGATGCCGGAGAAACAACCAACACCCGAGCAGATGATACAGATTGACCACCGGCCCCCACGGGGGGATTGGATGGACCCGCACGTCGATTTCGACGCGAGGAAGGGGAGCTACTGCTACAGTGCCAAGCCCGAGATGCTGGAATACATGGGCATGCCGAATCCTCGTAAGTGGCAGCCCTACGAGCAGGACTGGAAGCTGCCGGACAACTGGAAGCAAATCATCCTGGAAGGGATGAAGGACCGGCTTGAGAAGTTCCGCTCCTTCCAGCTCTTCATGGATATCTGTGTTCGGTGCGGTGCCTGCGCCGACAAGTGTCACTTCTTCGCTGGGTCCGGTGATCCCAAGAACATGCCCGTGATGAGGGCGGAGCTGATGCGTTCCGTCTATCGCAGGTACTTCACTCTTTCGGGCAAGCTGTTCGGCAAGCTCGGCGGCGCCAGGGAGTTGACCGAGGATGTCATAAAGGAATGGTTCTACTACTTCTACCAGTGTACCGAGTGTCGTCGCTGCTCCGTGTTCTGCCCCTACGGTATCGACACGGCGGAGATCACGATGATGGGCCGCGAGCTGCTGAACCTGGTAGGGGTGAACATCAACTGGATCCAGGAGCCCGCGGCAAACTGCTACCGTACCGGCAACCATCTCGGCATCCAACCCCACACCTTCAAGGATAACATCGAGTTCGCTCTTGGCGATCTGGAGGATATCACCGGGGTGAAGGTGGAAGCCCCCATCAACAAGAAGGGTGCCGAGGTGCTGCTTGTGGTGCCTTCGGCGGACTACTTCGGGAGTCCACACTATTACACTTTCCTGGGCTACCTCGCCATCCTGCACGAGATTGGGCTGAACTACACTCTAAGCGCGTACGCTTCCGAGGGTGGAAACTTCGGGCTTTTCACCTCCCACGAGACCATGAAACGGCTGAACGCGAAGATATACGCCGAGGCGAAGCGGCTGAGGGTGAAGTGGATCCTGGGTGGCGAGTGCGGCCACATGTGGCGCGTGCTTCACCAGTACATGGACACCCTGAACGGGCCGGCCGATTTCCTGGAGGAACCGGTTTCCCCGGTCACGGGGACCAGGTTTGAGAATGCCTGCAGCACCAAGATGGTGCACATCTCCGAATTCACCGCGGACCTGCTGAGGAACGGCAAGCTCAAGTTGGATCCCAGCCGAAACGATCGGTGGACCGTGACCTACCACGACTCCTGCAATCCCGCTCGTTCCATGGGCTTGTTCGAGGAGCCGCGGTACATCCTGAACAGCTGCTGCAATCACTTCTACGAGATGCCCGAGAACACGATCCGAGAGAAGACCTTTTGCTGCGGCAGCGGGGCTGGCCTGGGCACAGAGGAGAATCTGGAGATGCGCTTGCGTGGAGGCCTGCCCAGGGCCAACGCCGTGAAGTATGTTCATGAGAAGCATGGGGTCAACCTGTTGGCCTGTATGTGCGCAATCGACAAGGCGACGTTGCCTACGCTGTTGGAGTATTGGGTGCCCGGGGTTGAGGTTGGTGGTGTTCACGAGCTGTTGGGGAACGCGCTGGTCATGAAAGGGGAAAAGGAGAGAACCGTGGACCTGCGCTTTGAGCCTCTGCCCAACGTGGAAAGGGAGGGGGTGGAAGCCGGTGCATAACGACGGCAAGATCGTTTTGGGACTGATCGTTTTCCTGGGGATCCTACTCACTCCTTTCTGGTACAACGTCGGCTCTGGGCAAGCTGCGACCAAGCCTGACATCGTGCTGCCGGCTCAAGAGAAGCAGTGCATAGAGTCCACGCGGTTCATGAAAGACAACCACATGCAGTTGCTCATTCAATGGCGGGACGATGTGGTCCGCAACGGGCACACCACCTACGTGGCCAGCGACGGCAAGAAGTACGATGAGAGCCTCACGGGCACCTGCTTGAAGTGTCATTCCAAGACGGAGTTCTGCGACCGCTGCCACGCCT
Organism: Chloroflexota bacterium; assembly: GCA_027372455.1. Classification (GTDB taxonomy): domain Bacteria; phylum Chloroflexota; class UBA6077; order UBA6077; family UBA6077; genus JAJYNT01. The sequence goes on from DAHXJB010000589.1 coordinate 10,480, forward strand.
ACGCCGACGTGCACCCCGACTGTTGGAACTGCCATACCGCACCTCAGGAGAAGAAGCCATGAAAACGGACAGAAGGCAGTTCCTCAAGTTGGCGGGCGTAGCTGCCCTGGGGTTGGGCCTCAAGCCTGCTGTTGAAGCGCTGATGGGCGGCGACCTGGTGGAGGCATCGCCGGAGATGCTGACTCAGGGATCCGACCAGGGGCGGCGTTGGGCGATGGTGGTGGATCTGCCAAGGTGTTGGGCACTCCCCGGCTGCACCGACTGTATAGTTGCCTGCGACAAGACCCACAACATTCCTCACTTCGACGATCCCAAGAAGGAGATCAAGTGGATCTGGCAGGAGCCGTACGGCAAGGTTTTTCCCGAGCAGGACCCAC
>DAHXJB010000599.1:0-2406 GCA_027372455.1 Chloroflexota bacterium
GGGCATTGTCCCGTGGTGCCAAGGTCACCTATCATATGACCACCTCCCAGTTGGAGTGACACTGCTTGCGGCGGCGCTCATTCTAGCCGGGAGGTCCCCCTTTCCCAACCCCCTCACCTTATGGTGCAATTTCAGGTTTATTTATGATAATTGCTTATCCAGCCTTCAGCATCGCGGACTGGGTGGCTTCGCTCGATGGCGCGCCGGGCCCGACCGGTCCACCAGCCGCGGGCACGACGTGGATGCTCTGGACGACCAGTAGATCGGGTTGACTCACCTGGGGCTGAGGGAACACCAGCTCGAGCGAGAGCTAGCGAACATAGAAGAGCAAGAGAGGGCGGGAAAGGCCGGGTGTGAAGCGCCGGGCGGTGCTTCACACCCTCATCTGGAACACAGCAACCGACTCCAGGAGGCGAGCAGTTAGTTAGATCCGCCGCCTAGACGTCCTTGGTGAGGGTAGACAGGAACTCCTTGTTGTTGACTGTCTTGCCCATTCGGCTGAGCACCAACTCGACCCCTTCGGTGGTGCCGATAGCGGTCAGCATCCGCCGCATCGTCCACACCTGCTTCAGGGTCCACTCGTCCAGCAACAGTTCTTCACGACGGGTACCAGACCTCGCCACGTCGATGGCAGGGAAGGTGCGGCGCTCGGCGATCTTGCGATCCAGGTGCAGCTCCATGTTGCCGGTGCCCTTGAACTCCTCGTAGATCACGTCGTCCATTCGACTGCCCGTGTCCACGAGGCAGGTCGCGATGACAGTGAGGCTTCCGCCCTCCTCGATATTCCTGGCGGCGCCGAAGAACCGCTTGGGGGGATACAGGGCGATGGGATCGATGCCACCGGACAGTGTGCGGCCGCTCGGCGGCATCGCCAGGTTGTAGGCCCTGGCGAGACGGGTGATGCTATCCAGCAGGATCACCACGTCCCGGCCGCACTCCACCAGCCGCTTTGCCCGGTTGAGAGCCATCTCCGCCACGGTGGTGTGATCTTCCACCGGCTCGTCGAAGGTGGAGCTGATCACCTCGCCCTTGACCGAGCGTTTCATGTCAGTCACTTCTTCCGGCCGCTCGCCGATAAGCAGCACCATCAGATGGACGTCGGAGTAGTTGGTGGTTATGCCGTTTGCGATGTGTTTCAGGATGGTGGTCTTCCCGGCCTTCGGGGGCGACACGATCAGACCTCGCTGCCCACGGCCAATGGGAGCCACCAGATTGATCAACCGCTGAGTCAAGTTCTTGGACTCGGTCTCCAGGTTGATCATCTCCCGGGGGAAGATAGCCGTCAGGGTGTCGAAGTGAGGCCTCTTCTTCGCTACCTCTGGATCGAGGCCGTTGACCGCCTCCACCCGTAGCAGTCCATAGTACTTCTCGCTGTCCTTAGGGGGGCGCACCTGCCCCGTGACCATGTCGCCGGTCCGCAGCCCGAACCTGCGGATCTGGGACTGGGACACGTATACGTCGTTCCCACCCGGCAGGTACCGCTCCTGTCGCAGAAAGCCGAAACCATCCTCGACGATCTCCAGGACACCGCCACGGAAGATGTTGCCCTGCTGCTCCGTCTGGGCCTGCAAAAGTCGAAAGATCAGATCCTGCTTTCGCAGCGTACTGACACCAGCGATGCCCAATTCCTTGGCCATCTCCTGAAGCTCGTCTCTGGTCTTCGTCTCAAGTTCAGCTATGTTCACGACTCACTCCGATTCGGACACGCCCAACCATCGATGGTTCCAGGCCCCTCGTGCTACCTGTCCAGCATGGCCGGTGTCAGCTTGCCAAGATTCGGTGGAAAACAGCTCGCGGCGGGGCAACAGGATCCCAGGCGGCATATGGTCTATCGCCCGCGTGCGGGGAACGGCTTCCGAGGAAAACAGTCCGGTACCTACCCTGGAGGTTCGCGCGATGCGCCCGACAGTTACACTATTCTTAGCATACCAGTCCAACAAGAACATTGTCAATGCTCTTGATATGGAACGCTGGTGATCTTCATCAACTTTCCGAAGTTGTGGCTGGACTCGATTCGGCGAATCGTCCCGGATCGAGAGCGCATCATCAGCGACTCGGTCTCCGCACCCCTAGCGGTATACCGCACCCCGCGTACCAACTCACCCCCTGTGACGCCGGTGAGGGCGAAGAAAACGTCGTCGTCCCTGACCAGGTCGTCGATGCCGAGGACCCGGGAGGGATCGTGGCCGGCCTCGACCGCCAACTGCCGCTCCCTTTCATCCCTCGGATAAATGCGGCACTGGATCTCGCCCCCCAGACACTTCAAAGCACAAGCCGCGATGACGGCTTCGGGGGAACCACCCACCCCCATCAGGATATCGACGCCAGTTCCCTGCATGGCCGCCATGATGGCTCCAGACACGTCACCATCGGCTATCAGCTTGATCCTGGCGCCGGCGTCCCGGA
>DAHXJB010000616.1:0-3802 GCA_027372455.1 Chloroflexota bacterium
TGTAGACGTAGTAGTCCTTCAAGGCGGTCACCCACTAGCGTTGGTCGCATCGTGAAAGCCACGAGGAGATGCTTCGCTGACGCTCAGCATGACATGGTAGACGTTTCCGCAATATACCGTACACTATCAGCTAATGGCTCGTCCCTCGTTGGCACACCTATTGCGGCACGCACGTTGAACAAGCTCTGCCGGGGAGATGTGGTCTATGAGTTGGAAAGCCATCCTATGGGTCAGTGCGGCTTTGCTTGGAGCGTTGGGAATCGCGGCTGCCTTCTCTCCGCCGGTGCGCGCCGGCCTGCGGTGGGCTCTCCGATCGATGGTTCGACAGCCATCCGATGACGCCGGATGGCAACAGGACTGACCCTACCTCTCGGGTTGTGAAGGGACTGACTCATGGCAAAGGCCAGATTCGGCAGCGGAACGCCCATAGAAAAGATAGGAGTCTCTGCCTACAAGATACCTACCGACTTCCCCGAGTCCGATGGGACCTACGAATGGGGTGAGACCACAATCGTCATCGCTGAGGCCATGGCTGGAGGCAACACAGGTCTTGGCTACTCATACGCCGATACCGCCACGGCGAAGCTGATCGAGAGCGATCTGGAAGAGAGGGTCAAGGGTCACGACGCCATGGACGTTCAGGGCGCCTGGAGCGCCATGGTTCACTCCATTCGGAACCTGGGCCGGCCCGGCATCGCCTCTATGGCGATCTCGGCAGTCGACGTGGCACTATGGGATCTGAAGGCACGACTACTCGATCTGCCCCTGGCGAAGCTGCTGGGTATGGTGAAAGACGCCATCCCAATTTACGGAAGTGGCGGTTTCACCTCCTACTCAGACCAACAGTTGGTAGAACAGCTGGGCGGCTGGGTGGCCCAGGGGATCCCCCGGGTGAAGATGAAGATCGGCCGGGACGTGGCGGAGGATCGTCGCCGGGTGCACGTGGCCCGGGACGCCATCGGGCCCGATGCCCAGCTGTTCGTCGACGCCAACGGCGGCTACAGTCGGAAGCAGGCTCTGGACCAGGCTGAGTTCTTCGCTCAGTTCGGCGTAACCTGGTTCGAGGAACCGGTCTCCTCCGATGACCTGGAGGGCCTCCATCTGATACGAGATCGTGCTCCAGCAGGCATGGACATCGCCGCCGGGGAGTATGGCTACGATCAGTTCTACTTTCGAAGGATGCTGGAGGCCCAGGCAGTGGACGTCCTACAGGCCGACGCTACCCGGTGCGCCGGGATCACCGGCTGGCTGAGGGCGGGAACGCTGTGCGAAGCCCATTGCCTCCCCTTCTCGGCCCACACTGCCCCATCGATTCACCTCCACCCCTGCTGTGCCGTGAACGCCCCGTGCAACCTGGAGTACTTCCACGACCATGTCAGGATTGAGCGGATGCTCTTCGACGGGGTGGTTTCTCCCGTCAACGGCGCCCTACATCCGGACCTATCCCGGCCCGGCCTCGGGCTCGAGCTAAAGCGCCCCGAAGCTGCCCGCTTCGCCGTGTAAGAAAGTTCCACTCCTTCACAATACTCGGGCCGATGGGGAGATCGCCGAGTTGGAGAAGAGACAGGTAGAGGCGATCCGCGGGCGAGTCCCCATGCCGGAACTGAGCCCGATCCCATCCCAGCTGTCCTCTCGATCCCGAGCCCGCCTCATGTGGTCTTCTGTGGCACAGACTGTGCGCTCGTTCTCCCTCCTGCGGGCCGACGCTGGGAAAAAAGATCCCAGATGCCGAACTCAATAGTGCGGCAGAGAGTGATCGTAGCGGTGCCTAGACGTCGTTCCCCGTGGAGAGACCAGGGCTCCAGTGCCCGGGCAAATCGCAAGAAACAGCATCTCAGGGCTGGGCAAGTCGCGGCCCTCAGACGTGCTAGAGGAGAGAGGAAAGATGGCACAGCCACATCACGAACGTGAAGAAGAGGAGCGACGGAGGGAAAGCCCGCCCGTGAGACCCGTCGAATCGGGGCGAGGCGAGCCTCTCGAGCGCATGGAGGATCGATGGACACCGGCAGGCCCTATTCCCGCTGAGGCGTCGGCGGAAACGGTGGAACAGTTGGAGATCCAGTCCCAGGCCACAGTCGGGGATCCGGTGCCCCTGGGGTTGGCAAGCTTCGCCGCCGCCACCTTCACCGTCAGCGCGGTCAACGCGGGCTGGTTCGGAAACCCCGTGGTCGGTCTGGTCGCCGCGGTGCCGATACTGCTGATCTTCGGCGGGATCTCCCAGTACATCGCGGCCATGTGGGCCGTCCGGAAGGGCAACACCTTCGCGGCGACGGCCTTCGGGGCCTTCGGGGCCTTCAACACCCTGTTCGCCTTCATCATACTGTTGATTGCTTCGGGCACCATCCCGCTTGGCACAGTACCGGGCGACTACACGGTCGCAACCACGCTTGCAATGTTCGCTCTGATCGCGGGCTACCTGGCTTTCGCGGCCACCGGCGTGAGCACCGTGCTGGTAGCCGTGTTGGGTTTCCTTGCCGCGACCTACGCACTGCTGACCGCGGGGTTTTTCATCGGTCCGCCCAACATGGCCATCGTAGCTGGCGGGTACTGTGGCATCGTATCGTCGCTGCTGGCCTTCTACGCCTCGGCGGCGATCGTGATAAATAGTGCTACAAGGCACGAGATCGTGCCGTACTAGTCGCCGAGATGAAGCCCATGGCACGGAGAATGCGTCAACCTCGGCCTTGACAATGTTCTCGAGGGGAATTCCCCCGGGGGTTATGTCGAGACAGGACGTTGGCCCGGCCGGGCCGATCCCGGGCCAACGTCCAGTTGAAGGGCCGGAGCGGGGTGTTCCGGTCGGGTCACCAACTTGCAGTCGAAGGGCCGGGTGGTCGAGCCGGACCGATGGACTCAACCGGGCGTGGATGCCCGACCCGCGGCTGCCGAAAAGGAGATTTGGGGAAATGGCAACGCAACGACGGCCAGAAAGAGAGCGGACGGAAACGCCACTGAATCCCCATGAGGAGCACTGGACAGTCTCCGGGCCCATCAGGCCCGTCGCTCCAGAGGAGCGCATCCAGGAACTCGAGTTGAACGCGCACGCCACCGTCGCTGACGCTGCGCCGCTGGGGCTGGCAGCCTTCGCGGCTACCACCTTCGTCCTCGGCGCTACCGCAGCGGGGTGGGGTGAAATCACCTCGGTAGGTCCAGGCATATCGCCGATAGGTTTCATAGCCGCCGTGCCCACGCTGATCATCTTCGGCGGCATCGCCCAGTTCGTCGCCGCGATGTGGGCCTTCCGGAAGGGCAGCACCTTCTGGGCGACCTTCCTGGGCGTCTTCGGCTCTCTCTACGCGACGGTGGGGTTGGGCGTCCTCATCGGCGCTAGCGCAATCGCTACCGCCGGAGGCATTCCGTTCGGCGTCATCAGCCCGAGTGTGGCTGGTGGAGTTTCGATAGCGATGTTCGCCTTCATCGCCGGTTACCTCACCTGGGCAGCGATGGGCGAGAGTTCGGTGATGGTCTGGGTGTCAGCCTTCCTGACAGCATCCCTCGCCCTGCTGTCGGCGGCATTCTTCATCGGCGGAGGTGGCTTCGTCGTCTTCTGGGCCGCGGGCTACGCGGCTATCGCATCCGCGCTGGGCGCTTTCTACGCCTCGGCCGCAATCGTCATCAACAGCACTATGCAGAGGGAAGTGCTGCCGTACTAACGGACCCTATAATAGGTCCCAATCACCAGAGGGGGCGGGTCGTACGATCCGCCCCCTCTGGTTGCACCCCTGCTACTGAGATAGTGGAAAGAAGAGATAACCTTGGGGACACCCCAAACCCCGCCAGGCGCTGCGCCCTGGACCCGCTC
>DAHXJB010000017.1:0-2550 GCA_027372455.1 Chloroflexota bacterium
GAGCCGATACCCGTCGCCGGACGCAGGCTTATCCCCATAGCCCGGGTGTTGACAGTGTCCATTGGGAGAAGAGGGATGCCCGCGACGGGAGGAATGGTCTGGGCACGCCCGATCGCGGTAGAAGTCATGGGGACACAAGCAACGCGGATATTGGCCATTCCCAGTGCCCGCAAGAGGCTCGTCGCCTTGATGGGGATAGGCCTGGGCTTGCTGGGACTACTCAGTTTCCGGTCATGGCTAGCTGCACGCCACAATGACTCCGAGATGTAGGAGGGCGCTCTACGCCCATTCCTGCTATCGCCGCACTGGTAGCGGACACAGGACCCACCCCGCGCATCCGTATCACGGTGGCGAAGAATTGCGCAGGACGAGAACAGGCTGAGGAGGATCCAAAATGAGCGAACGGTTCGAGGCTGGCGCACCAGGAGGAAACGCCTCACTAGCGGCTGACAACACCTTGGACAAGGTTGGAGACCTGCTGCAGCAACTGGTCGCCTCCGGAGGGGCAAACGCCGCCTTCGGCGAACCCCGCACGGTTGGAGATCGCACGATCATCCCGGCAGCCGAGGTGATGCGAGGCTTCGGGTTCGGCATGGGCTCCGGAGAGGGCCGGACTCCAGGCGAGGAGCAGGCGGGAGGCGGCTCCGGTGGTGGCGCCGGGGGCGGCACCCGCACGCGTCCCGTCGCCGCCATCGTGGTGGGACCCGAGGGGGTCCACGTGGAACCCATCATCGACATGACTCAGATTTGGATGGCAGCCGTCACCGCGGGGGTTTTCAGTTTCCTCTGGATGAGGCGGATCGGACGCAAGGTAGTGATCGCGTCGGCCGCTGAAAAAGAACCCTCACCTCGACGAATGGCACAACTGCTGCGCGGCAGGTGGAAACCATAGCACCACCACCTGGAGATCGATGAGCTATCGGGTCGGTTGCTCGGGCTGGTCCTATCCCCACTGGAGGGACAGCTTCTATCCTCATGGGTTGCGTCAGGCCGACTGGTTCAAGCACTACAGTTCGATCTTCGACACTGTGGAGATCAACAACTCCTTCTATCGAACCCCTACGGAGGGCACCTTCCAAGACTGGAGGCGGAAAGCTCCAGAAGGCTTCGTGTACTCAATCAAGGTCAATCGGGCGGTCACCCAGTTCCACAAACTGGGCCCCAGAGCGCTCCCGCTCTTCGAGGAATTCGTCCGTCGAGCCGAGCGGCTGGAGACCGCCTTGGGCCCCCTGCTACTTCAACTGCCCCCATCGCTCGGATGTGATCTGGACAGGCTATCCACCTTCCTACAGCAGCCAGCCGTGGCTCGGCACTCGCTGGCCATCGAGTTTCGACATGCCGGCTGGTTCGTGGATGAGCTGTATTCGCTGCTCCGGAAGCATCACGTCGCGCTGGTGCTGTCCGATTTCAAGGAGCTGCCAGTCCCTCAGGTGGCGACCACCCACTGGGTGTACGTTCGGCTGCATGGAACCAGCGGCCACTACTTTGGATCGTACGGCGAGGAGGAACTCCGCGACTGGGCAGCTCGGCTGAGGGAACTCGGGACCGAAGGTTACGTTTACTTCAACAACGATGTCGGCGCCGCAGCACCACACGACGCTCTCCGCCTACGCGACCTGTTGTCCTCGCGGTAGGCGAGCACCCAGCAGGCCACGATCCGGAGCGCGGAAATCACACGATCTTCTCCACTAAGAGTCCGAAAGGCCTTGTCCTGATCCCCATCCTGTTGTAATCTGCCGTCGTCACCAACCTGAACTACTTGGTCACGCCGGTTGAGTGGCATCTTGTCTCCCATCACCCCAAACCTTTAGCTCACGTCATTGCTATCGCGAACGCTGCCCCTTGGAGGATCGACCTTGTCAGGGCTAACCGATAACGCCACCGCGGCACACTCCCGACCATTTCTTCTCTGGTTCCTTTCCGGCCTGCTCCTAGCACTGATCGCGTTGCCTGCCGCTGCCTTCTCGCAGCCCTCGGATGACGCCGCCGCGGGCAACAGCTGGACCGATCTTGTGGTTCACACGGCTGGCGATTTTCGGACGGGAACGCTCCAAAACCTGGTTGTCGACGGCGACACCCTAAGGCTAGGCGGCGACGGCTCGTTCAAGAGCTCCATTCACCCACCATTCCGATATTTTGGGCTGTACATCTCACCCATCATCTCGGCTCCCACTCCATTTGACGCACTTCAGGCGGCTCTCGACAGCTCCACACCAGGCGGATCGGCTCTTACCCTGGAAGTAAGGGTGGCCACGGCAGATGGAAAGTGGTCTCCCTGGCAAGATGTGGATTCGTCTGGCCAGGCCTTCTCCTTCCCCACCACAGCTATCAGCGCCCAGACAGCTATCAGCGCCCAGTACAGGGTAACGCTGCGAGGCGAGGATCCCACGGCTTCAGCCGCCATGCGCAAACTGCATCTCCGGATCGAGCCGGTGGCGGCCGGCATGTCACCGCGGTTTCAGGCGCTCGACAGCCATCCCACCGTTCGGATTTACGGAACAAGGGAGGGGCTGGTGGGTCGCATCACCGCAAACGGGCATAAGATCGTAC
>DAHXJB010000038.1:0-31278 GCA_027372455.1 Chloroflexota bacterium
ACGTCCCGGATCATCTCGTGGAACTGCTCGCGTCGCGCCCGCAGCACATTCATGTTCTTATCCGCTGCCCCTATGGGAAAGTAGAAGGATCGGACGTAATAGCAGTCCTTGCGTCGCCACTTCGGGCTCTCGGGTAGGGTCCAGGGCAGGTCGCTCTCTCCCAGCAACAGCACCGCCCCGCCCGGCTCCACCAACTCCAGGGCCAGATCGCGGGCTTTGGGGTGCCCGACAGCCTCGATCACCAGCGCGAACTTTCCTTCGTTGGCTGAGGCGTCCCCGGAGAGGGCCTCAGCCCCAAAGGAAAGGGCGGTTTGGAGGCGGGACTCTGCCGGGTCGTGGGCGAAAACCCGAGCCCAGCCCGCGGCCTGCAGGGAGAGCAAGCTACCCAGTCCAATGGGACCGCAGCCGACCACTGCCGCCCGATCCGAGCGAGCCGCGGAGAGCGCACGCTGAGAGCAGATTCCCACCCCGTAGGTCGCCGTCCCGATGGTGTCCAGCAGCAGAACCCCCTCGGCATCGCTTATGTCCTCTGGGAGCGGGATCAGGTTTCTCGCTGGGACGATCAGCTGCTGTGCATATCCACCCGGTGTCTGCCAACCCACCAATCCCTTCATCTCGAGACACCGATTGGTCTCGCCGGCCAAGCAGAACTTGCATTGCCCGCAGTATCGAGCGATGTAGACAGCGGCCCTGGTGCCCAACGGCACCTCAACCCCGGCGCCCGCCTCCACGACCACCCCGGTGAGCTCGTGCCCCGGGGTCACAGTCGCCCCCTTGTGGAATAGCCGCTTGTCCGATCCGCACAGGCCGCAGTAGCTTACCTGGAGACGCACCTCACCCGGGCCCGGCTTCGGCGGTGCGATCTCTTCGATCGTGATTCGATCCTCCCCAAGGAATCGTGCGCTTTTCATTCGAACAACCTCTGTCGCTCAGCCCTTGACCGCGCCTGCCGTCAGCCCTCGCACCAGCCAACGCTGGACGAACAGCAGCAGCACCAGGGGGGGCAAGCTGATCATGGTAGCCGCTGCCATCAACCCTCCCCAGTCAACCGCCGCGACGCCGATGAAGTTGAATGCCGCAACGGTAAGCGGAGCAGTGTTGAATCCAGACAGCACTAGGGCAAATAGAAAGTAGTTCCACGAGAAGATGAAGGCCAGGATGGCGGAGACCGACAGTCCTGGCAACGACATGGGGACTGCTATGTGGGTCAGCACCTTTGTCCGCGAGCAACCGTCGATCAGGGCGGATTCCTCAACTTCGATGGGCAGTTCCTCGAAGAAGGAGATCATCAGCCAGATGATCACCGGCATCGTTATCACGGTGTGGGCGGCGATCAAGGCGGCATAGCTATCGGTCAGGTGCAGGTTCATGGCAACTATGTACCAGGGAATAAGGAAGAGTATGCCCGGAGCCATCCGGGCAACCAGGGTCAGAAAGGCCCAGGACTGCATTCTGAAACGAGCTGCGGCGTAGGCCGCTGGAACCCCCAGGAGAAGCCCGAGGATTGTGGATCCGAAGACGATGATCACGCTGTTCACGGTGTATCGGAAAAAGGGATAGTTCCCGAACAGGTTCCTGTAGTTGTCCATGGTCGGGAGAGTGAGCAGCTTGGGCGGGTAGGCGATGATATCCACGTTGTTCTTCAAAGATGACGATACCATCCAGAAGATCGGAAACAGCAGGAGCAACAGTACCAGCACGATCTGTAGGTAGATCAGCCCGGTGGTCAGGTGGCGTCTGAATGGCGACGGACGGCGACTCACAGGCTGTACCCCCTTCGCACGACTCCCAGCCCCCAACTCACCAGAGCCACCAGTAGCAACAGGATCAGCATCAGGGCACTGGCATACCCGATGTTGGAGAAAAGGAAGCCCTGGGTGAAGGCGTAGACGTTCAGTGACATCGATGCGTTCACCGGTCCACCCTGGGTGGTGATGTATATGGTGTCGAAGATACGCATCAAGTCCACGGTCCTGAGCATGGCCGCAACTATTATGGTGGAACGGAGCATCGGCAGAGTGATGAAGCGCAGTACCTGCAGATTCGAGGCCCCGTCGATGCGGGCCGCTTCGAATGGCTCGCTTGGGAGCGCTTGCATCCCTCCTACCACGATTAGCGCGATGAAGGGGGTCCACTCCCAGACGTCTACCAGCGCCAGGGATGGGACCACGGTCTGAGGACTACTCAGCCACGGTTGCGGAGGAATCCCCAGGGTGCTCAGCAGGTAGTCCAGGAAGCCCTGAGTGGGGTCGAAGAGCTGGACCCAGATCATGCCTACGGCCACGGAGGGTATCACCGATGGGAAAAACGAGAGAACACGAAAGAGCCCCACCCCCCGCAGTTGCCGACTGAGCAGCAGCCCCAGGTATGTGCCCAGCACCAACTCCAGCGCAAGGGCCATTACGAAGATGGTCAGAGTGACCCTCACGGCGATCCAGAATACCGGGTCCGCGGCGGCCCTGGCGAGATTTCCGAACCCGACGAAGACGGGCGGGGTGGGACTTCCCAGGGTAAAGTTGTGCGCTGCCAGGTAGACCGCGTAAAGGAGAGGGAAGCCGATCATCGCGAGCGTGAACAGCGTGGCCGGAAGGATCATGGCCCACGGGGTGAACCGCTCGAAGTTGGCCAACTTGGAAACAGCTTTGGTGGAGAGACCCCGGTTCGCGGGGTCCCTCCCGGAAAGCCGCTCCTCGCCCTGTTGAGAGGCTAGGATGCTAGACACGATGCTACCCTACTTCTTCACAAGCGGATCGAGGGCAGCGTCTGCCTTCTTCGCCGCATCGGCGGCAGTCGCCTGTTTGAGTATCACGGAGTCTATCATGTCGCCGATGATCTGCCGCACCTGAGCCTCCTCCACGGCCGGGGGCCCGACTTCACCATTGCCGACGGCCAGGGTGTGCTGCACGGCATCCGCCCACTCCTTGCGGGTTGGGCTATCCAGCGAGGCCTGGAACTCCGGGGTCTTCCAGGAGGAGGCCCTGGGGCTCGCGATCCCCTTGAGTGCCAGCTTCGCCTGCATGTCCTTGGAGGTTGCCCAAACCATGAACAGCCACGCCGCGCCCTTGTGCTGGGAGAAGGCGTTCATGGAGATGCCCCACTGGAGCTCGGTCGGGTGGTCGCCGCCGGGTCCAGGCGGGAAGGGGATCACACCCACCTTGTTCACTACCTGGGAGTTCTTGGGGTCGAGTATGGTGGAGAGTTCGTTGGAGGACTCAATCTCCATACCCACCTTGCCGGAGGCGAAGAGCGAGGATGACTGGTAGAAGGAGTACTGAACCACGCCCTGCGGTCCATACTCATTCGCCAGCTTGGCGTAGTAGTCGATCGCCTGTACGCCCTTGGGATCGCTGAGTTGCGATTTCCCGTCGGCGCTCAGCCACTGCAGCCCCTCGTTGTGGAAGAAAGGACCGAACGTGTAGGCCACAGCGGGGGGAAGACCACGCAGGGTAACTCCTTTAACCTCGCCGTTGGTTGCCTTCTGAATGGCGGCCGCGGCGGTCTCGATGTCGGCCATCGTCTTTGGTGGGGTCACGCCGTACTGTTGGAACAGATCCTTGCGGTAGAAGATGACCGGACCCTCGACGATTATGGGCAAACCTACCTGCTTGCCGTCTATCTTCTCGCCGTTGAACGGACCGGCCTGGAAGTCGTTCTGGTCGTAGTCGGGAGGCGTCAGCTTCGGATTGCTGAGATACGATTCGAGCGGCTCGTAGTAGCCTGCCCGCGCGTACTTCCAACCCTCGAGCGATTTCAACGATTGGAAGACGTCGAACTCGGGGCTCTTCGCCTGCAGGGCGATGAGAGATTTCTGCCGCTGCTGCTGCTCCGTATAGATCTGGGTCTCAACGGTGATCCCGGTGAGCTTCTCGAACTCGGGGATGTAGGGTTGAATGGCCGTGGTCCAGGGGTGCTGCTCTAGCAGAAGGACGATCTTCTGTCCGGAGAACTGTTTCCAGTTGAACTGCCCCGAAGCCGGAGCGCTGGTGGCCGCTGGGGCGCTGGTGGGCGCAGATGCGGCGGGGGCAGGAGCCTTCGCGGCTGGGGCAGCTGTTGGCGAGGCCGGGGCTGTCGACGAGCAGGCCGCGAGCAGGAAAACGCCTAGGATCATTGGTGCCAGCCTGGCGAAAGAACGAGGATTCATCAACTGGGGCCTCCGTATTCACTGGGTCAAGTGACGTATCCCGTGGCAGGTGGTCTACGTAGATCAATAGGCGAGCGATTTTCTGGCTGTGAATTACCTCCTTGCGGGGACGAGTTGGGTCGGACGCCGATTGGTGCGGACAGGATATAACATTATGCTATTATGCTCACCTGCCAGTGTAGTGCTCTCAGTTGGCCCAGTCAAGCAAATGATTTGCGTGGGTCGCAAGTCCCTATTGACAGGGCGCGCGGGGACGCACTAGAATGCGCGCCGGAACTTACTTGATATCTGCAAGCAAATAAGCGAGGGCTCGCCATGACCTACCCCTTCGCCAGTCCTTCCCTGGAGGGCGCCAATGCCTCTTCCGTTCGGCGCCGAAACAGGTCTGTGCTCTTCCTCGCCATCCGAAACCGGGGGCCCATCTCCCGGTCGGAGCTCGCCGAGCTGACGGGCTTGAATGCCGCTACCGCCGGCCGAGTCGTGGAGGAGCTCATCGCGGCCGGCCTTGTCCGAGAGACCGGCTTCGGCGAGTCCAGCGGGGGCCGGCGCCCCATCCGCCTGGAGGTGGACAGCCCCGCTCGCAATGTGGTCGCCGTCGATCTCCAGCGTTTCGGCGTTACCGCTGCCCTGACCGATCTCGACGCGAAGATCCTCCTTCAGACCAGCGCGGACATACCGCGGCGGCGATCGGAGGACGCCATAGCGGCGGTGTTGGACACCATCCAGCAGATCCTCGGTCGCTGCGATCAGCAGCAGCGTCAGCGCATCATGGGGATTGGCATAGCCTCCCCGGGTCCCGTAACCTACCGCACCGGAACCGTTCGCGGCACTCCCGACCGCACCATCTTCAGCAACGTCGCCCTGGCCGAGATCGTCTCTCACCGTTTCGGCATCCCCACCTTCGTCGATGCCAAAGAGAAGTGTTGCGCCCTGGCGGAACTCTGGTTCGGTGCCGGCCGGCGATTCACCGATTTCGTCTTCGTGGGGGTCGGCACGGGCATCGGCGCCGGTCTGGTGCTCAACGGAGAGCTGTATCGCGGCAGCTCGGACCTTGCTGGGGAGATCGGGCATGCCTGCATCGAGCCCCACGGCCTCACCTGCTGGTGCGGGAACACCGGCTGTCTGGAGACCGTGGCCTCCCTGCCCAGCCTGATGGCGCGGGTTCGCCCCGCTCTGGAGGAGGGGCGGAACCCTCTGCTGCGAGAGGCTGTCCGTCGCCACGGCGGCGAGTTGAGTTTGGAGGCCATACTGGAGGCGGTCGACCTCGGTGAACCCGTGTCCCGGCGCTCGCTGGACGAGGTGGCTTGGTACCTGGGCCTTGCCATCGTGAATCTCGTGAACACCTTCGATCCCCAGGCGGTCATCGTCGGTCGCCAGATGGCCCTGGCCGGCAGCCGGATCCTGGATCCCATTCGGACCCTGGTGGCCGAACGTTCTATTGAGCCGCTGCGCGACACAGTGCAGATACTGCCGGCCGACCTGATTATGAACGGCACTATGATCGGGGCCGTCGCCCTGGTGCTGCAGGAGATCTTCAACCTGGCGCTCCTGCCGCCCGCGGGGGCGGGCGAACCGAATGAGTGGCTGCTCCCCGTCCGACCCCGAGGACTGGTGCCGGGGAGATGAGCTTTATGGGAAACCCCAACGCTCTGCGGTTAGCGGTAATCGGCTGTGGAGAGCACTCGGTGACGAGCCTCCAGCCCTGCATACCGCTGATACCCGCTCTCGACTACGTCGCCTCTTGCGACCTCGATCCGGTCCGTGCCGCCCTGGGACTTCGCTTCGGCGCCCGGAACTGCTACACCGACTACCGCCGCATGCTGGCCGATGAGGAGTTGGATGCCGCCATCGTGGTGGGTCCAGCCACCATGCAGTTCGAGGTCGGTCTCGCCTGCCTGGAGGCGGGTCTCCACCTGTTCCTGGAGAAGCCCTCGGCCCCCACCATCCAGCAGGCTCGACAGTTGGCGGAGGCGGCGCGTGCTCGGAGGAAGTTCGGCATGGTGGGAACCATGTGGCGGCACGCTCCGGCCGTCCGGACCCAGAAGCGGCTCTCGGAGGAGAGCTGGTTCGGGCGACCGGTGCTGTTTAAGGGGACTCACATTGCCCCCGGATATCACGTGGCCGGGCCGGGCGGTGAGGGAGCTGAGTCGATCCCCTGGCGATTCATGTTGGACCAGGGTTCCCACATGGCAGACTGCCTTCGCTACCTGATGGGTCCCGTGCGCACTGTGACCGCCCTGGCCCCGAAGGGCGACTATCGGGAGAACGGCGTCTACCTGTCGGCCCTACTCGGCTTTGCCAGCGGTGCCACCGGCACCTTGACCTTTGCTTCTCACGCCGCCGTCATGAGTCCCAACCTCACGGTTCTCGGGGATGGCGGCCGCACGGTGACGGTGAGCAACCTGAGTTCCTTGCGCCTCTATCCACTGCCGGATGACCTGAGCGGAGGCCAGCATCGGGCGCAGACGGCGCGCAGCTGGGAGCACGGCGCCAACTATCGAGGGATCAGCCGGCCCGGCTACCTGGAGGAGTTGGAGCAGTTCGCATCCTCCGTCCTGGCAGGGGAGCAACCGGCCGCCACCCTGGAGGACGGATGGCGGGCCCTGGAGCTCTGCCAGGCCCTCCTGGAGAGCGCCGCCAAGGGTTGCGCCATAGAGTTGAACCAGACTTCGTAACAGCTTGCGATCGGGGGTACTCAATTCATGGAGATGTCACCGGGCTTCGCGGTCCCCGGGCTGTGCCGGCCCCTGGCGAGCCAGACCTGGCTGTGGGAGATGCAGGGCGACCGCTGGACGGGGACCGTGGAGGACATTCTGGATGCGGCTGCCGCTGCCGGCCTGCAGGGGATAGAGCTGACCATGGCGGTGGCGGCTCCCTATCACAGCCGCCCCAGGGAGTTGCGGGCGGCCATCGAGGCCAGGGGGCTCAGCCTGGCTTGCGTGCGCTACAGCATGCCTACCGGCTTCACCGATCCTGCCGACGCCGGCGCGGAGATGGCCGGCCTGGAGCGGGCGATCCGCTTTGCCTGTGAGGCGGGCACCCAGCGGATGGGTCTCAAGGGCCCATCCCACCCCCAACCGTATCTGGACCGCCAGGCCAAGGCCGAGCAGGCCTACCGGATGTGCAGCCGGGTGGCTCGACGAGCGCAGGCCGAAGGACTCACAGTGAACGTTCACCTTCATTCCCATCCCGATGCCATCGTCTGGACGCCCCAGGAGTGGGATGCCTTCCTGCGGGAGACGGATCCGGAGACGGTCTTCGCCTGCGGCGACGCGGGCCACTTGCTGCGTTGCGGCCACGATCCCGCTGAGACCTTCGCCCGCCACCTTTCCAGGATCAGCCACGTGCATCTCAAGGACGCCGGGGCCGATGGCTCCTTTCCGCCACTGGGAGAGGGGATCCTGAAGCTGCCCGCGGTCGTCGACGTCCTGGTGGAAGGTGGCTACCGGGGATGGGTGGTGCTGGAGGAGGAGCACGAATCGCAGATCGCCGATCCCGCCGCGGCCCTAGCGAAGGCGGCGGGTCTCATAAGGAGCGCAGGATTGTAGCCCCCGGCAGGGATGGAGACGGGATCCGCTGGCTGGGGCCCCGGGAGATCGCACCGGTGGTGCGGGGCTGCCGGTACCTGGCATGGGGCGAGGGCGCTCTCCGCTTCTGCCGCCTTCCGGCCCAGCCCATCGTTCGCTATCCCGTCGACAGCTGGCGGCGGGCCCATCAGTCGGCGGGGATCCGGCTAGAGTTCACCACCGATGCCGGGGAGTGGAGCCTCCGGCTGCGCCACCCCTCCTGGGAGGAGGGGGCGAGGACCGTCGTTCGGGTGAATGGCGTGGAGAGGGCGATTGCGCCCGCCCAGCGAGAGATCGATCTGAGGATCGCCCCCGGGGCCGGGTCCGTCGAGGTGTACCTTCCACCCATGGCGGAGACGGAGGTAGCGGGTATCGGCCTTCCCGAGGGGGCTTCCTTCCTGCCCGCCGGTGCCGCTGCCATCACCTGGCTGGCCTACGGGGACTCCATCACTCAGGGAGAGGGGGTCTCGGACGGGTTTCACACCTACGTCGAGGGGGTTCGGCGGCGGCTGGGACTGGGAAGCCGGCTGGAGGTTCTCAACGTGGGCCTCTCCGGCGCCGCCCGAGGTGAGTACTCGGTGGCTGAAGCGCTGGCGCAGATGCCCTGCGACCTGATCACCGTGGCCATGGGCACCAACGTGTACGGCCAGGGCTGCTACGGCGGTGCGGCGTGGCGTGAGGTTCTTCGCAACTTCCTGGCGGTGCTCCGGACGGGGCATCCCTCAACGCCCCTGCTGGTCATCAGCCCCATCTTGCGGGCGGTCGATGAGGCGGAGTCCACCCCCAACGCGCGGGGTCTGACCCACCGGGATCTTCGGCGGATCACGGAAGAGGTGGTGCTGGAGCGGATACAGGCGGGAGATAGCGCGCTCACCCTGGTCGGTGGCCTGGAGTTACTGGGAGTCGGCGAGCCCGGCCTTTCGGGCGATGGCCTGCATCCCAACGATTCGGGGGCGGATCTGATCGCCGAGCGGCTGACGCCGGCCATTCGGACGCTGGTGGAGCGACTTCTCACCCGGAGGGGTGAAGAGAGGGAAGGGGTAGGGCTATGAGGGCTGCGCGATGGTGGCGGTCGACGTCTTCTTATGGGGCCCTGGCTCTGGCGACGTTGTTTGCCCTCTTTCCCATCGCCTGGATGGTGACGGTCTCCCTCCGGACCAACGGGGAAATCTTCACCGTGCCTCCTCGCTGGCTGCCCCCTGCTCCAACGCTCGAGGCCTACAGCCGCATCATTGGAAACTCCGCCTACGTGCGCTTCTTCGTCAACAGCTACGTGGTGGCGTTCGTCGTCACGGCGATATCGCTGTTCCTGGCCCTCCTCGCTGGGTATTCGTTCTCCCGCTTCAGGTACTCCGGAAGCCGACCCCTGCAGCTGTTCATCATCGGGACGCAGATGGTTCCGCCCATTTCGCTGGTCATCCCCTACTTCCTGCTGATCGTGTCGCTGGGCATCTACGACTCCTATGCGGCGCTGATCGTCACCTACGCCTCCTTCTGTCTGCCGTTCGCGACCCTGATGATGACCAGCTACTTCGACAGCATCCCGCAGGATCTGGAGGAGGCGGCCATGGTGGACGGCTGCACCAGGTTGGGCTCCCTTTGGAGGGTGCTGGTGCCGTTGACGGTGCCGGGACTGGTGGCGACCGGTGTCTATTCTTTCTTGCTGGCCTGGAACGAGTTTCTCTTTGCGGTCACCCTCACCCAGAGTGAGGGCATGCGCACCGTCCCGGTGGGCATCGCGATGCTGATGGGGGAGCATGCCTACGAGTGGAACGAGATGATGGCCATTTCGGTCCTGGGGAGCCTGCCGCTGTTTGTCATTTTCATCTTCCTGCAACGCTACCTGATCACTGGACTCACGGCGGGAGCTGTAAAGGGGTAGGAGGTGATGCTGCTGGATGGACCAACTGCTTCGAGGTTAACGGGATCATCCACCCGTGCCACGGTCGGTGGGCTGTCGACGGGCTCGCCGGCGCAAGGATAGATCTCGGTCTCGGGAAAACGCAGCCTCAGAGGGAGGAAATGTGTAATGAAGATTAAGACAGCATTGAGTGGAAGAAGGGCGTTCGCCACGATCCTCGTGGCCGTGTCGGCGATGGCGGTGGCCTGCAGCTCCACGTCACCGGCCGCGCCGGCCGCACCAGCGAGTCCGCCGGCTGCCACGGCCGTCCCAGCTGCCGGGGCGGCGCCGGCGAGCAGCGGGTCCAAGGTCACGATCCAGTGGATGGAGTGGATGACCCCGGAGATCGGCGAAGATCGCGCGAAGAGCATCATCGACGCTTTCGAGAAGGACCACCCGAACATCACCGTCCAGCGTGTCTCGCTGCCCTTCGGCCAGGTCCACGATAAGGTCGTGGCCCTGAATGTCGCGAAACAGCTCCCCGACGTACTGATGATGAACATGCCCTGGACCGTGGAGTTCGCCCAGCAGGGCATCCTGGAACCGCTGAACCCTTATCTCCAGAAGTCGGACAAGACGTGGGTCAACCAGCTGGTGAAGGCCCCAATGACGCCCTGGAAGGGCAACACCTACCTCCTGCCCCTCACGTCCATCCCCTTCGTCCTCTTCTACAACGTCGACATCCTGAAGGCGGCGGGCTACTCCAGCCCACCGAAGACGTGGGACCAGCTGCGGGAGATGGCGATCAAGACCACCAAGCCCGAGCAGAATCAGTACGCCTTCACCTCCGCTATGGCCGATAAGTCGCCTTACAATGGCGCCGCCATCGAGATATTCCCTCTTATCTACCAGCAAGGGACCACGACCATCAAGGATGGCAAGGCCAATATCAACAGCCCCGAGGCCGTCAAGGCGGTGCAGTTCTACGTCGACCTGGTGAACAAGGATAAGGTCTACGCTCCCGGTGTGCTGACCAACCTGGAGAACGACAAGGTTGAGGCCTTCGCCAACGGTCGCAACACCTTCATGGTCAGCAACATCGCGCATATCGCTGTGCTCAAGAGCAGGAACCCGAAACTGAACTTCAACATAGCGCCGCTGCCCAAGGGCGTCACCACCGGAACGCGGCTCACGGGCTGGAACCTCGGCATGAGCAGCCAGAGCAAGCACAAGGAAGCCGCGTGGACCTTCATGCAGTGGCTCGCGAGCCCGAAGGGCAACGCCCTGGTGGCGGCGGCCTCGAGCCAGCTTCCGGGAAACTCGGCTGCTGTCGTGCCGGCCATTCAGACCAATCCCATGCTGAAGACGGAGGCTGAGATCCTGAAAGGCCCACGGGTAATGGCTGAGGATGCCGCTACGCCCCAGAACACCGACCTGTGGCGGATTATGGTGGAGCAGGTCCAGGAGGCGCTGCAGAACAAGAAGACGGTCCAGCAGGCCATGGACGACGCGGCCAAGGGCTGGGACGCGATCCTAGCTAAGTACAAGTAGGCAATCGCTGATCATCTGAGGGGAGGCACCGGTGACAAGCACCACGCCTGCAGGACAGATCGCCAAAGGAGGAGCAGCCCGGGGAACTCGGTGGCAGACGAGGCTGATGCCCTATCTCTTCGTCGCGCCGACCGTACTGGCGCTGGCTTTCCTCATGATCTACCCGATCGGACGGCTGATCCAGTTCAGCCTGTTCGACAACCTGATGGTCAAGCCCAACGCGCGCCTGGTCTGGGGGGAGAACTTCGCCTTCCTACTGGGGGACAAGGTCTTCTGGCTCTCCCTCACCAACACGGTGGTCTTCACCGTGGCTTCGGTGGCGCTGCACCTGCTGCTGGGTCTTGCCCTGGCGCTTCTCCTCAATCAGAGACTCAACCCTGCCGTCAGATCCGCCTTCCGTGGCATACTGATCCTGCCATGGATGTTTACCGCCGCGGTGGTCGCCATCGACTGGCGGCTGATCCTGCACCCGCTCGGGGTGCTGAATGGTATCCTCGTCTTGATAGGAGCGGCCAATCCGGTCGCACCGATCGACTGGCTAGGTCAGGCCGACCTGGCCATGCCTGCCCTGGTCCTGGTGAACCTGTGGCGTGGCTATCCCTTCATAATGCTGATGCTGCTGGCCGGTCTTCAGAGCATACCGGCCGAGCTGTACGAGGCCGGAGCGGTAGACGGCGCGGGCAACTGGTCCCTCTTCCGCCACATCACGCTGCCCGGCCTTAAGCCGGTCATCATGAGCGTGGGACTGCTCGATGCCATCTGGAACTTCCGTCTCTTCGACCTGGTGTACCTGACCACGGGCGGTGGCCCTATGAATCAGACCCAGGTGCTGGCCACCTACATCTATCAGCTTGCCTTCGAGAGCTTCCAGTTCGGCAAGGCTTCCGCGCTCTCGATAGTGGTGCTGGTCTTCACGCTGATCCTTGCCGCCGGATACCTCAGGTACCAGAAGTCGTGATCTGAACCGCTTGACTGATCGAGACTCAGCGGTTTCCGGCCCGAACGAGCACAGCTTCTTGACCCCGACCCCGCGCGGTACTATGATGCCACAAGGTCATAATGTCATATCCACCAGGAGGCTCTCACTATGGGCAATCCTTCGAACATTCCCAGGGAACAGTTGGGGAAGGGAACCAACGCCAAGGTCATCATCTACCCCTCGCTCGATGATCTCCATGAGGCCCTGGAGCACCATTTGACCAACCTCATCACCTCTCGGGCGCGAGAGGGGAGATCCGCCGTCGTGGTGTTCCCGGTGGGCCCCATCCAGTTCCGCCGGCTGGCCCACTCGCTGAACTCCAACGGCGTGAGCTGCGCCAACCTCTACGTCTTCACCATGGACGAGTACTGCGACGCGCAGGGGCGCATGATCCCGGAGGATCACCCCCTGAGCCTGCGGGGCTTCTTTCGCCGGGAGTTCCTGGAAGTGCTGGATCCCGACAAGAGGCTGCCGGAGGGACACTGGATGGGCCCCGATCCGGACAACCTGGATGGTTACGTCCGCCGGATCGCCGAGGTGGGCGGCATCGACGTGGTGTACAGCGGCTTCGGGATCAACGGCCACTGGGCCTTCAACGACCCACCGGAACCCGGCCAGGAGATGAGTCTGGAGCAGTTCCAGAATCTCAGCGCACGGGTGGTGACGCTCAGCCGTGAGACCATTGCCCAAATGGCCATGGGGGGCACCGGTGGCGATCTGTTGGGCATACCACCGAAGGCTGTGACCATCGGCCCGAGGGAGTTGCTGTCGGCCCGTGAGATCTACTGCACGGGCATTCGGAGCTGGCATTCGGCGGTGTTCCGCCGCGCCCTGCACGGCCCCATCACGCCGGCCTTCCCGGCCTCGCTGATCCAACTCCACACCAACCTGACGGTGACCATGACGGAGATGGTGGCGGAGCTACCCGAGCTGTTGGTGCTTCAAAGATTGTAGACTCACTTGGGGGTGCGGCGGAAGCGCCGCACTCCAAGTCCACGACAGGAGGTCTTTCATGGCACGCACCCTTTGGGAACTGCGGGCAATGGCGCCCCAGGAGGTGGAGCGGGAGGCTGGGACCCAGCTGGTGGTCGCCAGAGACCTGGCCAGCCTATATCGTCATTTCGCCGAGGCCATTGCCGGCGAGATCGCGGCCAACAACGCCGCCGGCAGTCCCACTCGCCTGATCCTCCCCCTCGGACCCCGGGGGCAGTTTCCCCTGCTGGTCGAGATCTGCAACCGTCAGCGGATCAGCTGGGCCAACGCCCACATCTTCTTCATGGACGAGTATCTGGACTGGCAGGGCCGGCTCCTGCCGGTGGACCACCCCCTCAGCTTCGAGGGCCACGCTCGGCAGCATCTCTTCGATCGGCTCGATCCCGAACTGAAGCTGCCCGAGGCGCAGCTCCACTTCCCCAACCCCGTCCGGCTGGAGCAGCTTCTTGAGGAGATGGATCGGGTCGGCGGCATCGACACTTGCTACGCTGGCATCGGCATCCACGGCCACATCGCCTTCAACGAGCCCCCAATTGACGGCCTGTGGAGGGTGACGCCCGAGGAGCTCAAAGCCTCCATGCCGAGGGTAGTTCACCTGAACCCGGAGACGGTCGCCATGGGAGTCGCTCGTTGGACCGACGGCGATTTTGGCAGTTTCCCGCCCATGGCCGTGACCCTGGGGATGAAGCAGCTGCTGGGAGGCCGCCGGCTCCGCCTCTATTGCGACGGGGGCATCTGGCAGCGGACGGCGCTGCGAGCCGCCCTCTTCCTGGAGCCGACGGTGGAATACCCGGTCAGCCTGATCCGGGACCATCCCGACTGGCAGATCATCGCCGATCCGGTTACCGTGGGCTACCCGCCCGACGAGACCCCCGCGGCATCAACCCGGTTGTGACGAAGTGCTGGGTGCAGAGTGCTAACGGCTGAGAAGATCGCTCTAGCGCCCAGCACTCCTGCAGAAGCTGGCGCGGAAAGGTGACATCGTGATCATCGACGCCCACCATCACCTGCTTAACCTGAAGGACTACCTGCCCAGGTTGCTTGAGGAGAGTGCCCGGCTCGGCATCGACCGGGTCTGCGTCTCGGCCCTTTCGGACTTCCCTCTTCTCTTCTCCGACGGCACCGATCTGCCGGGGACGGTCTCCAACGATGACGTGCAGCGGGCCTTCGAGCAACATCCGGATAGGATCGTCGGCTTCGGATACTTCCGGCTGGGTCGGGACGACCCCGGCCTGGTGGACCAACTGCACGCCCGTGGCTTCAAGGCCATCAAGGTGACCCGTCCCACGGCCAACTACGACGACCCTTCCTACCATCCGGTCTACGAGCGGGCCGAGCGGTTGGGGATGCCGATCCTCTTCCACACCGGCATGCTGGTCCGCACCGCGGACGATGCCAGGTACGGCGCCTCCTCGGCCCGGATGCGCCCCGTCTTCCTGGACACGGTGGCCCGGGCCTTCCCCGGCCTCAACCTGATAGCGGCCCACCTTGGGGTGCCCTGGCACGTGGAGGCCGCCGAGGTGGCCCGATTCAATCCCAACGTCTACCTGGATCTAACCGGGGCCAAGGGAGGATGGCGCTCCCGGAAGTCCATATCTTTCTATGATGAGCTCTTCTTCTGGCCACGGGCCTACGAAAAAATCGTATTCGGCACCGACGTCCACTGGTCGGAGATGGAGTGGGTCCTCTGGGACCAGCGGCGGATCTTCGACGACCTCCACCTGGACCAGGAGACCCAGGGGAAGATCTTCGGCGGCACCATGGCGAAACTGCTGGGGCTAGAGACAGAATAGTCGGGAAGGGACTCATACTGCGGAGGCACGGAGGCCACCGAGTTCTGTATTTGCCGCCGGATACCACAGGTACCAGAAGGTATCCTGAGTCCCAGCTACATTCCCTGTAGAAGGATCGGGCCGAGGATCGCGATCACGCTATCGCAAGACATGGTTCCCACCTAATCGCACACAGCTGAAGCGTTTGCCTATTCGCCCACCAGTCTCAGGATGGTATTGGCCAGCAGGTCGGCCTCCTCCGCCGGACTCAGGCCGGCCACTCGCAGCTTGACCAACTCCATGCGAGGATGGATGGCCGGGGCATCGGAGCCCCAGACGACCCTGCCGCTGCCGATGCGCCGCACGGCTTCCCGAATCTTGTCGTGAAAAGGCATTCCCGTGGTACCCAGGATCAGGTTTGGCACTCTCTCGGCCAGGGCGATGGCGTCGTCCACCCATCCCAGCTGCATTCCCATGTGATCCATGATCACCGGCACTTGAGGCCAACCTTCGGCTAGGCCGGCTACCTGCCAGGGGAGGCTCTGCATGCTGTGGCCGGAATGGAGCAGCACGGGGACTCCCTCCTCCTCCGCGACTCTCATGATTGGATCTAACAGCGGACGATTGGGAAAGAAGGCGTGGAGGAGAGGGTGCAGCTTGATTCCCCGAAAGCCCCTCTCTCGGATCAGTCGTCGAGCCTCCAGGGCCGCCATTTCTCCCAGATGCGGGTTGATCCAGGCAAAGGGGATGACGACGGGACCCAGTTCCTCGGCCAGCTGGGCCAACCCCTCGTTGTCGGGGGCGTTGCCGAAGGTAGGAAAGGCCACGACCCGATCGATCCCCTCGACAGCCTCCAGGGCCAGGACCTCTCTAGGGTCGGGATGCCGAACGCCGTGCGGTGTGGTCCCTCCTCCAGGGCAAAGGTGAACGTGGCAATCGACAACGGTCACTTCTCAAGCCTCCAGATAAGCGCGAGCCGTCGCGGCATAGGCCAGGGCGGCCGTCTCGACATCGGTGATCTCGATGAACTCGTCCGGGGCGTGGAGGCGGTTGCGCACCAGGTCGCCGGGCCCCAGGATCGCGGTGGGGATGCCGACCCCTCCCAGGATGTACTGGTCGCAGGTGGCGGGAAACCCACCGGGTCTCGACGTGGTGCCTGTAGCACTCTCTATCCCCGCCAGGCAGGCCCGCACGACCGGATGATCTTCCTCCAGCAGGTAGGGAAGGGCTCCCTGGTAGCAGTCCACCTCTACGTCGGACAGGTCCGCCAGGGCAGAGCGGATCTCCTCAGTCGCCGCCGCGTGGGTCTCGCCGGGTAGGAGCCGGCGATCCAGGACGAGGGTGACCATCGATGGAATGGTGGCAGCGTTGGTATCGCCGCTGCTAACCTGGGTGGGAGTCAGGGATGCGGTTCCCACCAGGGGATGCTGCCGGCGGGCGATCTCCTCCGAGAGCCGCTGTAGCTGCTCCAGGAGCTGTGCCAGCCTGGGTATGGGGTTCACGGCCGCCGCGGGCTGGGAGGCGTGGCCACCCACCCCGCGAACCCGGATCGTCACCTGGATGCGGCCCTTGTGGCCGACCTGTACCTGCATGCCGGTTGGCTCACCGATGATTGCTCCCTCCACTCGGAAGCCTGAGGCGACCAAGTACTTGGCTCCAGTGCCCCCACGCTCCTCACCGCACACGGCCGCCAGCGCCAACCGCCCCCGTTCCAACCCTCGCCTCGCCCAGAAGGCCACCGCCACCGCCATGGCGGACAGCGATCCCTTGGCGTCGCAGGCTCCGCGGCCATACAGCCGCCCTGCCTCGAGGCGTGGAGTAAATGGATCGCTGCTCCAGTGCTCTGGGCTGCCCGGTGGCACCACGTCCAGGTGGCTGCACAAGGCCAGGCTCGGACCCGGGCTGCCACCCACAACCGTCCCGATGATGTTTGGGCGGCCGGACTCGGTCTCCTGCCACTCTATCGGTACGCCGTGACGTCTCAGGAACTCCGCCAGTGGCCGTGCCGCGAGGTCCTCTCGCCCCGGCGGGTTGATGCTAGGGGCGGCTACCAGGGCCTCCAGCAGCGGTAGGGTTTCGGCGGTGGCGAACCGGCGACACTCATCTATCCAGGACACGAGTCGAGTCCTCCTTACTGCGAGTTGCGCGGGTCCCATAGATCGCGCAGCCCGTCTCCCAATAGGTTGAAGGCCAGTACCGCCAGCATGATGGCGATGCCTGGGAAGACCGAGATCCAGGGCGCTATCTGCAGATAGGGCCGCCCCTCGTTGAGTATGGATCCCCAGGAGGGGTGGGGCGGTTGTATGCCCAGCCCCAGGTAGCTGAGGGAAGCCTCGATCAGGATGGCGTAGCACAGGGTGACCGATGCCTGCACCACCACCGGCGCCAGGATGTTGGGCAGCAGGTGGCGCAGCAGGATGCGGGTATCGCTTGCCCCCAGGGCGCGGGCGGCCTGGACGTACTCTCGCTCCTTCTCCACCAGCATCGGACCCCGGGCCACCCGGAAGAAGAAGGGAATGTAGACGATGGTGATGGCCAGAATGACGTTGCGCACGCTAGGCCCCAGGATGCCGGCGATGGTGATGGCCAGCAGAAGGGAAGGGAAGCTGAAGAAGATGTCCATTACCCGCCCGCTGATCTGGTCCACGGCCTTGCCGAAGTAGCCGGCGACCGATCCCAGCGCCGTCCCCAACAGGACGGCGACGCCAACCGAAGCGAAGGCGATCCCTAAGGATGCCCGGGTCCCATACAGGATACGGGTCCACACGTCACGGCCGAAATTGTCGGTGCCCAGCCAGTTCTCAGCTGTCGGGCCCTTCATGGCCTTGGCCATGTTCATCTTGTATGGGTCGCCCGAAGTCAGCAGACCGGGATCGATGGCGACGAGGATAAAGATCAGGGCGAGGGCCAAACCGACGAATATCAGACGATTACGGAACGCGGCCCGCAGGGCACGCAGCCGAGCCGAGGGTCTTGTTTCGGCTGCCGGGCCGGCAAGCTGGACAATTGACGTGGCCAAAGGCCAGTTTCCTCCTTAGGAGTACCGGATCCGGGGGTCCAGAATGGCGTATATGACGTCCGTGATCAGGTTTATCAGCATGAACAGCAGTGCCACGAACAGCACGGAGCCCTGCACCAGCGGGTAGTCCCTTTGCGTAAGCCCCTGGAGCAACAGCCGGCCAATTCCTGGGAGGGTGAACACCTCCTCCACCACTACCGCCCCGCCCAGAAGGTTTCCCATCTGTAACCCGGCGACAGTGATGATCGGGATCAGGGCGTTCTTCAGACCGTGCCTGAAGAGAACGGCCTTCTCCGGCACACCCTTGCCCCGGGCCGTGCGGACGTAGTCCTGTCGCAGCACCTCCAGGAGGGAGTTTCTGGTCATGCGCATGATCACAGCGGCGCTGGACGTACCCAGGGTAACCACCGGTAGCGCCATCAACAGAAGGTTGCCCGGCAGATCCTCGGTGGGTGAGATCCATTGCATGGGAGGCGTCCACCGCAGGAAGAGGGAGAAGAGGAGGATCAGCATTGAGCCCTGCCAGAAGACAGGTACGGACAGTCCCCCCAGGGAGACCACTCGAAGCAGGCCGTCTACAAACTGGTTCTGGCGCACCGCGGCCCAGACTCCCATTGGGATCCCGATCAGGGCGGAGAAGAGGGTTGCCAGGAGAGCCAGTTCCAGGGTGACGGCCATGCTGTCCTCCAAGTGCCCGGCAACCGTGCCGCCCAGACGCCAGGAGTTGCCCAGGTTGCCGGTGGCCACGCCGGCGATCCAGGTCAGGTATTGCTGATACCAAGGTTGGTTGAGGCCGAAGAAACGGCGCAGTTCCTCCATCTGCTGAGGACTTGACTGACCTTGGATGTCTATCATCTGGCTGACCACGTCGCCGGGCACCATCCTGAGCAGGATGAAGATGGCGAGGGTCAGCCCGATCAGTGTAGGCACCATGTAGGCGATTCGCCGCAGGACGTAGCTATACAATTCGGGACCCCCTGGCAGCCCTCCAACGAGAGAAGGGCCCGGGTTCGGGGGCGAGAGGCTTCGTCCCCCGAACCCGGGCCTGGACTCCGTTACCCTTGGAGCGTGACGTACGGCAGGTTGTTATAGTAGCCGGAGGGATGTTGCTTGAAGTTATGCACCTTCTTGTTCTGGGCGGTGATGATGTCGGCGGAGTAAAGCGGGATCCACGGTACCTGCTCGGCACACAGCTTCTGCACCTGCAGGTAGATCTTCTCTCGCTCCGCCCTGTCCAGCGTGGTGCGCCCCTTGTCCAGCAAAGCCGAGACCTCGTCGTTGTTCCAGCGACGGAAGTCCATGCCCTGCGGCCGCTTGTGCAGGTGGTTGTAGAAGAGCATGTCCGGGTCGATGAAACCGCCCCAGGAGTTCATGGTGAAGGTGTTGAACTTCCTCTTGAGGAAGTTGTCCATCCAGATCCCCAGGTCCACCTGCTGGATCTCGGCATTGATCCCGATGTCTTTCAGATTCTCCACGATCACCTGCGCCGCGGCGTTCAAGGCGCTGTACCCGACGATGCTCTGCAGGGTCAGCTTCATAGGCGTGCTGACGCCAGACTGCTGCAGCAACTGCTTGGCCCGGTTCACATCCCGCTTGAAGAAGGGGTTCCCCTCCGGCGGCATGGCGCCCCACAGGGCAGGCGGGTACCCTCCCAGCAGTGTGCCCAGGCCACTGATAGCCGCCTGCATGATGGCCGGCCGGTCCAGAGCCACGGAGATCGCCTGGCGCACCTTGACGTTGTTGAATGGAGCGGTATCCAGCGGGAAGTCCAGGATGTCCCATCGGATCGCTGGGCTGCGAGTAGTGGTCAGATTGGGATCATCCTTGGTGAGGAAGTAGTTCTTGTTGTCCTCGAAGAGCGCGAGGTCCACCTCCCCCGAACGGAGCCCTGCGACGATATTGGCCTCGTCTGGAATGATCCTGATTACCAACTCGTCCAGGCTCACGTCCTTGGCGTGCCAGGAGTTGGGGTTCTTCTGGAGCACCAGCTGCTGGTTCTGCACGAACTCCTTGACGATGAAGGGACCCGAACCTATGGCTGTCTGCTTCAGGTCTGCCTGCTTGTCCCCATCCTTGGGGATGATGAAGGCGTAGCGGCCCCCGAGAGCCGCCAGGAGGGGAGCGGTAACCGCGGTCAGCTCCAGTTCGACGGTATACTTGTCTGCCGGCTTGGCGCTCTTTATCGTACTGTAGAAAGCCTTGCCTGGGGAATTCAGCACTCGCTGCAGGGAGTAGACCACGTCCTCGGCATCCACTTCCTTGCCGTTGCTGAACTGCGCCCCCTTCCGGAGGTGGAACACCCACTTGGTGCCGGTCGTTTCGTAGCTTTCGGCCAGACCCGGGCGGATGGTCAGATCGTCGTTCCACTCGACGAGGGTGTCGTACATCAGCATACTCCGACGCATGCGCGCGTCGGAGATCTCCATTTGGGGATCGAGGTTGGGGGTGTCGACCTTGGTGGCGAAGACCAGCCTCCCGCCCTTCTTGGACGCTGATGCGGCCTGGGTCGGTGCAGCGGAGGGGGGTGCGCCAGCCGGGGCCGTGGCTGCTTTCGCCCCACCAGCGGCCGGAGCCGCGGCGGGTGAATTGGCCCCACAGGCGGCTAACAGCATGCTGAGGCTGCCGGCCGCGGCAGCTTTCAGGATATCGCGGCGGGTGACCCGATAACCGTTCCGCCGAGCCTCTTCAACGATCCGGTTGATATCGTCCATGGGACCTCTCTGCCTTTCTCCCGTTTATATGGGCCACTACTCTATAGCCATGCCGGCCTCGAAGCCGCTGCGAACCGCCGTGGCCAGGTTGCCTGGCTTGGCACAGTCGCCGACCAGCCGGACATCGAACCCCTTTTCAGCCAACTGTTTGGCCAGGCCATCCTCGGGCTTCACCCCTGTGGCGAAGACTACTGTGTCCACGTCCTGGATTCGGTTGGAGATGCCACCCCGTTCGTAGTTGACCGCGCCCCGTTCTAGCGAGGTCACCTTCGAGTTGGTGAAAATGTCTACGCCGCTCTCGGCCAGTCGCTGTAGCAGAAGGTCGTGGTTCCACCAAATCAGCTCGGTGGCAACGTTGGGCAGCATCTCGATGATGGTCACATTCTTGCCCCCGGCGGCTAGGAACTCGGCTGTCTCGCAGCCGACATCGCCTCCCCCCACGATGACCACCCTTTGCCCGGGTTCCACCTGCCTGGCCAGGACCTCCCAGGCGGTTACCACCTGCTGGTCGCGGATGGGCACGGGTGGTATCGTCGGCTTCGCTCCCGCTGCCAGGATCACCACGTCGGGTCGCTCTGCCTGCAGCCTTTCTGCGGTCACCTCGGTCCCCAGAATCACCTTGACGCCAGACCGGGCGACTGCCTGCCGTTGATACTGGAGGTACTGCCCCATCTCCTCCTTGTGAGGGGGTGTGGCAGCCAAAGGGATCTGCCCGCCCAACTCGGTTCCCCGCTCGTACAGGGTCACCTGATGGCCTCGCCGCGCGGCGGCCGTGGCGGCCTCCATCCCCGCTACGCCCCCTCCCACCACCGCTACTCGTTTGGGCTGCTTCGCTGGGGTGAAGTCGAAAAGTGTCTCGCGGCCGGCTGTCGGGTTCACCACGCAGGCGGAATCCAGTCCCCGCACGGTCCGGCCGTGGCAGTCGGGAGCGGCGCAGGTAAGGCAAGGGCGTATCTCCTCCCACCGCCCCTCGGCGGCATTGGCCGGCCAGTAGGGATCGGCAATCACCGCTCGCCCCAGGGCGATCAGGTCGGCCTTACCCTCCGCTAGTACGGCCTCTGCCACATCGGGCAGGTGTAGCTTGCCCACCGCTATCACCGGAACCTGCACCGCTTGACGTACGGCCGCCGCCAGGGGCAGCAGGACCCCGCCAGGACCATCCAAGTTGGAGGGGACGCTCTGGGCGGAAGTCTCTCCAATGCCTCCAGAGATGTCCAGGATGTCCACGCCGGCAGCTTCCAGGATCCGAGCGGTAGCTACGCCTTCTCGAAGGGTGACGCCGCCGGGGACGAACTCATCGCCGCACAGCCGGACCATGATTGGGTAGTCCTGGCCCAGCAGCTCTCGGGTCCTGGCGACGATCTCCACCAGTATTCGGGCTCGATTCTCTACGCTCCCGTTGTAGCGATCCTCTCGCCTGTTCCAAAGGGGAGAGAGGAACTGGTTCAGCAGATAGCCGTGGGCCGCGTGGAACTCGACCGCATCGAACCCCGCGTCCCGCGCTCGCCGGGCTGCCTGAGCGAAGCTCTCCACCAACTGCTGGATTTCCCCCAGGGAGAGCTCCTTGGGCATCTCGCCCCCCGCTGCGGCGACGGCCGAGGGGGCCACGGGGCGGGTGCCGATGATGGCGGACCGGCCGACGGCTCCCACGTGGGCCAGCTGTATGGCGACCTTGGCCCCCGCGGCATGAACGTCTGCCACCAACTGTCTGTAGCCTGGGATGAAGCTGTCGTCTGAGAGCCCCGTGGTGTAGGGACCGTTGCGCCCTTCGGGTGATACGAAGGTGAACTGCACGATGACGAGCCCAACTTCCCCACGGGCCCTCTCGGCATAGTAGGAGCGGAGGCGCTCCGTCACCTGACAGTGGTAAGAGCCGTAGCGGGTGCCCATGGGAGGCATCACCAGCCGGTTCTTCAGCTCCAGTCCTTTGACCTGGAGAGGGCTGAACAGATGGGGAAGACGAGGATCTGCCATCTTACGCTCCAGAATCGGTGATGTCGGATATGTGGATGCTCTGTGCGAGACCTGCTTGACCTGCTTGATGGGGATTGGCATTCGACTATCGGTGAGACTCCAACCATGGGACCCCACAGTCAGCCCTGTCGACTTCGGTGACCTCGGGGGACAGCGGGATGAAGAGCTGACGGAGTGCGATCCCGTTGGCCCGTGACAGGCACCCCACTTTGGCGACCTGCACCTCCAGCCTGCCGAGCTTACACAGCCTGGATGCTAATGTCAATACTATCGTGATACCGTGTTTCACCATAATCGCAAAGGTAGGGGGTTGCAGGGGCAATCAAACCCTTGACAGCGGCCTCGACGTGACTACAATGAGACACGGTATCGTGTTTGTTCCCATCGCGCCCTGAGTGTGGCTGCCGGGCATGTGTCTTCCCTGCGGTATCCTGGATTCCCTACCTTCACCCGCGCTTGTGTCAAGCCCCTAGTGGATCATCGTAGACTTGGTGAGGATCGCCCGTGCTGGCGTGGGTATGGCCCACGAGGATGGACAGCCCTTCGACTTGGGCTGCCAGGCGCTGTGAGGAGAAAAGAAGGATGACAAGACTGGGCATCGGAATCATCGGCGCTGGGCGAATGGGACGAATCCATGCCCTGACCTACGCCGGAATTCGCGACGTCGAGGTGAAAGTGGTCTGCGATCTCGACGAGCGGTTGGGTAAAGAGGTGGCGGGGCTCGTCGGCGCCGAATGGACGCCGGAGATGGATCGGGTGCTCGATCGGGATGACGTGGCGGCGGTCAGCATCTGCATGCCGGATCACCTACATCGAGAGGCCTGTGAGAGAGCGGCCCGGGCGGGGAAGCCCATGCTGCTGGAGAAGCCCATAGCTACGTCTGTCGAGGACGGCGAGGCGATCATCGAGGCTGCCACACGAGCCGGGGTCCTGCTGATGGTTGGTCACACGCTCCGTTTCGACGCCCGCTACTTCAACGTCAAACAGGTGATCGACTCCGGCGAGATCGGTCGCGTGCAGACCCTTTTCGCGCGACGCATGGGTCGGCGCAGCTACCACCTGGGGCTAAAGGGCAGGGTGTCGCTACCTCTCTTCCTGGGGGTTCACGACTTCGACGTGCTGCGCTGGTTCGCCGGCAGCGAGGTGGTCAAGGTGACGGCGGAGGGTCGTCGAGGAGTCTTTGAAGCGGCCGGCCAGGACGTCGACGATGCCGTTTCCGCCCTGCTCAGGTTCGAAAACGGCGTTGTGGCGACGGTGGAACTGGCCTGGAACCTACCGGATCAGATCCTCGGCTACCAGTTCAAGGCGGACGTGCTGTGCGAGAAGGGGTGGGTGGAGCTCTCCTGCCAGGATCAGGGGGTTGTTGTCTCCAAGAACGACGGTATCTACGTTCCCGACACCACGGTGACACCTACCGTTTATGGCCATGTCGGCGGCACCTTCCGCAGCGAGATAGAGCACTTCCTTTGGTGCATCGCGACCGGCAGCCAGCCCGTCATCTCCCCTCAGGATGCCTTGGCAGCGGTGCGCATCGCCCTGGCGGTGGAGGAGGCGGCTCGCTCTGGCCAGCCAGTGCACATCGACTTCGAACAGACATCCCCGCTGAAGCAGCGGTAGCGGCAAGATCGCTTCCATATGAAGTAGGGAGGGTTTACCCATGGTTGACAAGGAGTCTTACCTGGGAAAGCGTATGTCCCGGCGTGATGTCTTGCGGGTGCTCGGGCTCGCCAGTCTCGCGGGTGTGGCGGCGGCCTGCAGCCCGGCCCCCACTGCGGCACCCAAGTCCTCTGGAACCTCCGCCCCTGCAGCCGGTGCAGCGCCAACTGCAGCACCTTCGGTCAAGGCGTCAACCTCCGCTCCACAGATCGCTCTGGCTACCTCGGAACGCTTCGCCGAAACCTTGGAGCCGTCGAACCAGACGACCCTCAGCATCTTCCAAACCGAGCGGCATGTCTTGGAGCCCCTCCTGGAGAGAAATACCTCCGGCAAGTTCGTCCCGATGCTGGCCGAGTCCTGGTCGATGGTGGATAACCTGACCTGGCAGTTCAACCTGCGGAAGGGTGTCAAGTTCCACAACGGCGAGGAGTTCAACGCGGAGTCGGTAAAGTACACCATCGATAAAGTGGCCCGGGCCGACTCGAAGATGAAGCAGCACTCCTACTGGGGAGATCGGGTGAAGTCGGTCGAGATCAAGGACCCCTACACCGCGATCATCCACACCAACGTGCCCTTCGGCACGCTGTTGGCAGTGCTGACGTTGACGGTGATGGAACCGCCGAAGCTAGCGGCCTCGGATCCCCAGTGGTGGAACAAGACCCTGATAGGCACCGGCCCCTTCCGATGGGCGGACTACCAGAAGGACCAGCAGCTGACCCTGGAGGCCAACCCCGACTACTGGCAGGGAGCGCCCAAGCTGAGCAAGATCCTGTGGCGATTCATTCCCGAGACCTCCACCCGTCTCGCCGCCTTTAAGGCGGGTGAGGTGCAGATCGTCGACGCGGTGCCGCCGGAGGAGATAGCCAACATCAACAAGATGTCCGATGCTGGGGTGGCTTCGGCGACCACCTACCAGCAGATCAACGTGGGCTTCAACTGTGGCAAGGCTCCCTTCAACAACAAGCTGGTGCGGCAGGCCCTCAACTATGCCGTCGACAAGGATTCCATCGTCAAGGACTTCCTGCAGGGCTACGGCTCCGTAGCAGTGGCGCCTGCTCCGATCACCGTTTTTGGGGCGGTCAAGCAGCCACCCTACAGCTACGATCCTGCCAAGGCCAAGGAGATGCTGTCGCAGGCCGGTGTCTCCGGCGTGAGTTTCTTGCTGGACGAGCAGGGCCAGTACCCCAAGGGGTTCGAGATATGCCAGTTCATCGCCAGCCAGCTGCAGCAGGTGGGAGTGAACTGCAAGGTCAACAAGGTCGAGGTTGCCACTTGGCAGGAGCGCCGCAACAAAGGTGTCTTCGATGCCTCCTACATAGGTTTCGCCAACGTCACCGGCGATGCGGACATGGTCTTCTCGACCCTGTTCTACAGCATGCTGAACCCCACGACCCCTAATAGAACTCGATACAACAACCCGAAGGCTGACGAGGCAATTAAGAAGGGTGCTACCAGCGTAACCGATCAGGACCGCATGGCAGCCTACACCGATGCCTGCAAGATCCTCTGGGATGACGCGCCCCACATTTGGCTCTACGACACCAAGGCCGTGTGGGGCGTGCGGAAGAACGTCAAGGGCTTTGAGGCTAGGCCCGATACCTTCACCATCGTGCGCAACGTCTCGATCGGCTAGTTCCGGCGGCTGGAGGCACCCTAGGGCGCCTCCAGCCCGTCCGGACCGGTAGCCCTTCGCGAAAAAGGACTCCCATCATGCAGCGATACATCCTCCGTCGGCTCGCCCAGACCGTCGTGACCCTGTTTGGTGTATCCGTCGCCATCTTCGTCCTCCTGCGGGTCATCCCTGGCGACCCCATCTCCGTCATGATGGGGGATGTGGCCAGCAACGAGCAGATCGCCGCCGCGCGGGAACTGTGGCACCTGAACGATCCCATTCCGGTGCAGTACCTGTACTTCGTCCGCGATGCGGTGGCCGGCAACTGGGGGGAGTCGATCCACTATCAGGTCCCCGTGGCTTCTCTGATCCTGGAGCGCTTCCCTGCTACCGTGGAACTCACCCTGGCCTCCATGCTCCTGGGCGTCGTGGTAGCCATCCCCGTGGGGATCCTCTCGGCTCTGAAAAGGGGAAGCTGGCTCGATCTGGCCGGCATGGCTGGAACCTTGATCGGGCAGGCGATGCCCACCTACTGGACCGGCATCTTGCTGATCCTGGTCTTCGCCGTGCGGTTTCACCTGTTTCCCTCCTCTGGCCCCGGCGATCTCTCGCACCTGGTCCTTCCGGCCATCACCCTGGGGAGCGTGACCATGGCGCTATTGGCGCGGCTCACCCGCTCCTCCATGCTGGAGGTGCTGGGCGAGGACTACATCCGCACAGCCCGCAGCAAGGGACTTGCCGAGAAGGTGGTTCTCATTCGCCACGCCCTCCGAAACGTCGCTGTGCCCATCGTCACGGTGATGGGCATGCAGGTGGGGAACCTCCTGGGTGGCGCGGTCATCGTGGAGACGGTGTTCGCTTGGCCGGGGATAGGTCAACTGGTGATCGACTCGATCTTCCTGCGAGACTACCCGGTCGTGCAGGGAGTTCTGCTGCTCTCCTCGTCCCTTTTCATACTGATCAACCTGATGGTGGACATCACGTACACCTATCTCGACCCGAGGATTCGCTTCACATGATGGGCAGTGCTGCAGCAGGCAAGTCTACAGTCCCGGCGACCCCTCAGCGGGTGGACGAGTTCATGGTGCGGCGGCCACCCGGCCTCACCCGGCGGCTGCTGCACAACCGCATGGTGGTCGTCGGCGGTCTCATCGTCCTGGCGGCGGTAGTTGGTGCCGTCTTCGCCCCGTTTCTGTCTCTTCACGATCCCACCGTGCCCAAGCCGTCCATTCGGCTCGCGCCGCCGGTCTGGCTGGGGGGGCCCCGCGGATACCTGTTGGGGACGGATCCCCTGGGGCGGGACATCTGGAGCCAGATCCTCTACGGCGGCCGGGTCTCCTTGCCGCTGGGCTTCGCGGCGGTGATCATCTCAGGCTCCATAGGCGTGGTGGCGGGCGTCCTGGCCGGTTACTACTCCCGGTTGGTCGACGACATCATCATGCGGCTGGCCGACATCCAACTCTCATTCCCTGTCATCATGCTGGCAGTGGCCGTCATCGCCATCGTGGGGGTGGGTTTCCTGCCTCTCCTGGTGGTTATGGCCCTGAGCGGCTGGGTCATCTACGCCCGCCTGGTGCGCAGCACCGTACTGTCCATCAAGGGGATGGACTACATCACTGCCGCGCGCACTATCGGCCAACGGGACCTGGTCATCCTTTTCAGGCACGTGCTGCCTAACTGCCTCGCTCCGGTGCTGGTGGTCTCCACGATCCAGATAGGGCAGATGATCATCTTGGAGTCCGCTCTCAGCTTCTTCGGGCTTGGCACCCAGCCGCCCACCCCCTCCTGGGGCTTCATGCTTGCCCAGGGCAGAGACTACCTGGACGATGCCTGGTGGGTGGCGACCATGCCGGGCTTGGCCATTACCATCACGATTCTCGGGGTAAACCTCCTGGGCGATGGTCTGAGGGATGTCCTGGACCCCCGCATCAAACAGGTGATCTAGTGGAGGACAAGTTGCCATACGGTTACCACGGCAGGGTCTTGCGGGTGAACCTCTCTAACGGTGCTATCTCCGTGGACGAGCACGATGAGAACTGGTACCGGCGCTACATGGGCGGTGCGGCCATGTCGGCCTGCTACCTGATGAAGGAGCTGGCGCCGGGTGTGGATCCCCTGGGCCCCGACAACAAGCTGGTGATGTTCCCCGGTGTGATCACCGGCATACCGGTCTCAGGCGCAGCCCGGATGAGCACAGGGGCCAAGTCCCCCTACGGCAAGCTGGGCTGACAGGCCAGATGGGACATCTGCGCGAGTAGATTATGTTGTTGGAGGAGGACGACCAACCATGAAACTTGCTGGAGCTTACGCTGCCCTGGTTACCCCACTAACTGAGAAGGGTGAGCTTAACCAGGAGGCTCTGGGCAAGCTGTTGGATCACGTCATCAATGGGGGTGTCGACGGCATATCGGTGCTGGGCTCCACCGGGGAGTCTGCCAGCCTCTCGCCCCGATTGCGCCTGCAGGTGGTCCGTGAAGCTGTCAATCTCGGCCGGGGAAGGGTGCTGATGGCGGCGGGCATCGCCGACAGCAGCACCGAGGCCACCATCGAGCAGATCAATGCCTTCGCGGAGGCTGGGCTAGATCTGGTGCTCGTCTGCCCTCCCTTCTACTACCCACCGCAGCAGGAGGAAGTGGCCCGATTCTACGAGGAGGTGGCTGTCCGGACTTCCCTGCCGATTGTGCTGTACAACATCCCCCACTTCACCAAGGTTCGCATCGAGCCGACTACGGCGACTCGCCTGGCCAGGGATGGCAGAATTGTCGGCATCAAGGACAGCAGCCGCGACTTCGACTACCTGCTGACGCTGCTCCAACGTCGGGACCCGGGCAGCGGCTTCGCCATCCTCACCGGATCGGATACCCAGTTGGTTGCCGCCCTGGTGTCCGGCGCCGACGGGACCTGGGCTGCATCCCTGAACGTGGCCCCCGGGTTGGATGTGGAGATCCTGGCCGCCAGTGCCAGGGGGGACTGGGAGACGGCCAGGCGGCTGCAGTCCAAGGTCATCCAGTTGGTCTCTGCCTGCCGGCGCGGAACCTTCCCTGCCGGTTGGAAGGCGGCGTTGGAGTTGCTGGGCATCGAGGCGGGGCCTCCCGTTTTCCCGACGACGCCGCTGGCAGGGGAGGAACTGGCTGCTCTCCAGCGGCAGCTAGAAGCCCTGGACCTCCCGCGCCCCTAACCCCAGTAGAGGCGCCGGTCGCGCCCATCCCATACCAATAGGGTGCTGGCCCTTACCCAGCAGGAGGAAAAGCGATGCTGCTCATGACCCCGGGGCCCATTGAGGTGGATCAGCGCGTCTACGCGGCGATGAATCGACCCGCCGTCAACCACCAAGGCATGGAGTTCTTCAACACTCTCGATGAGACCATCGAGATGTTGCGCTCCGTCTTCATGACCAGGTCCGACGTCGTCATCATGCCCGGCTCGGGCCGCTTAGGACTGGAGGCTGCCCTCTGCAGCGTCATCGAGCGGGGCGACCCCACGTTGCACATCAGCAATGGCACCTTCTGCGGCTTCTCCCTGGAAATCGCACGACGAGCCGGGGCCGAGGCCACCGTGCTGGAGCAACCCTGGGGCGGCCCACTGGATCTGGATCTGTTCCGGAAGGAGTTGGCCAAGAAGCACTACAAGGTGGCGCTGGTAGTCCACTCGGAGAGTTCGACCGGGGCCCGCTATCCGATAGCCGAGGTGGCGAAGCTGTGCGCTGAGTACGATACCCTCTGTTTCGTCGACGGGATGTCCTCTATCGGCAGCCTGGAGTTCGACATGGACGGCATGGGGATCGACCTGTGCGTGACCTCCAGCAACAAGTCCATCGGCTCCATCGTCGGCCTCTCCCTGATCGGCGTTAGCCAGAAGGCCTATCACGCCATGGAGAGCCGCAAGACGGTGTGCCAGAGCTACGCCCTCGACCTGCTGCGCTGGCACAAGCTCTTCTTCGGCCGGCCGGCGCCCAGGCCGTACCCTGTGATCCCCAGCACCCACCTGGTCTTCGCCTTGCAGGAGGCGTGCCGGCAGGCTCTAGAAGAAGGTATGGCGGCCCGCTGGCAGCGCCACCATCGTTTCGCGGAGGCGACCCGACAGGCGATGGAGGCCATGGGACTCGGCCTCTTCCCCGATCGCGACCTGGCGGCCGACTCCATCACGGCCGTGAGGGTTCCCAACGGGCTGGCGGAGAAGGACATCCTGAAGCGGATGCGGGAAGGCTACGGGGTCATCCTCAGCGGATCGATGTGGGGGGCTGCCGAGGGCAAGCTGTTCCGCATCTCCCACCAAGGGGTCCAGGCCGGCAGGGAGTTGCTGGCGCCCACGCTGATGGCCCTGGAGTCTACCCTGAAGGATCTCGGCTATCCCATGGAGCCGGGAGCGGGACTGGCTGCCTTCTCGCGCGCCTTGAGCTAGGGGGAGCGAATGCAGGGTAAGGCTGTATCCGAAGAGAGCCTGCAGGCGGCCGTGGACCGCGAGCCTCGGGTCCCACTGGCCTTCTTGCCGACGCCCCTCCACGATCTGCCGAGGCTTGGCAAGGAGTTGGGTGGCCCCAGGATCCTGATCAAGCGGGACGACCAGACCGGGCTGGCGCTGGGTGGAAACAAGACCCGGGTGCTGGAGTTCGTGATGGGGGATGTCCTTCGATCCGGGGCTACCACCATCATCGCTGCTGCCTATGCGCAGTCCAACTACTGCCGGCAGGCAGCGGCGGCGGCAGCTCAACTGGGCATAAAGTGCCATCTGGTGTTGAGAGCCGGCATCAAGAGCGACTCTTGGCAGGGGAACCTGCTGCTTGACAAGCTGCTGGGCGCAGAGATCCATCTGGTCGCTGCCGAGAGTTCGGCGGAGATCCTGGCGGCGGCGGAGCGGCTGGCGGATCGGTTGAGGGCCGACGGGGAGCGCCCATATCTGGCGACTCTCAACCGCCGTCCCCAGGTTCGGGCGGCCATTGCCTACGTTGGCGGGTTCCTGGAGCTGCAGCGCCAGCTCCGAGAAGCCGGCCTCAAGGTCGACCGGATCTACCTCTCCTCTTCCGGCAACAGCTACGCCGGCATGCTGCTGGCCGCCAGGGCTCTGGGGGTAGAGACGAAGATCATCGGGGTATCCCCGGAGGGGACCAGACCGGAGAGGAGCGCTCGCAGCATCGACATAGCCAACGACGCCGCGGTGGCTTTGGGGCTTGAGGTGAGGCTGTCCGAGGAAGA
This sequence comes from Chloroflexota bacterium, assembly GCA_027372455.1. Lineage (GTDB taxonomy): Bacteria > Chloroflexota > UBA6077 > UBA6077 > UBA6077 > JAJYNT01. The sequence goes on from DAHXJB010000038.1 coordinate 31,007, forward strand.
TGGGTGGCTGGAGGACGAGTTCCTGGGTCCGTCCTATGGCCTGCCGACGGCGGAAAGCATAGAGGCCATCAGACTCCTGGCCCGGCTGGAAGGCATCCTGGTTGATCCCGTCTATACGGGCAAGGGGCTGGCCGGATTGATCTCCCATATCCGCACGGGGGTGGTGGGTCGCGACGAGACCGTACTGTTCGTGCACACCGGCGGCGTCCCCGGCCTCTTCGCCTTCAACGAGGAGCTGGTGGTCGGGCGTCCAGTAGTAGGCTGAGGTGCCG
>DAHXJB010000078.1:0-2027 GCA_027372455.1 Chloroflexota bacterium
ATGGGGGTAGTCGCGCTGCGGAGCGACGCTTCTGAGGAGTTCAAGCTGGTTACCTCCGGCGATTACTTCTCCAGTGGAAACGAAGTTGAGAGATTGGAGGAGGTCCTTGTTCAGGTCCGGAGCTATCTGGTTCGCCTATCCATAGTGGTTGACCGGATCGCCTCCGGCGATCTGAGCCTGGAGGTGCGACAGCAGTCCGGCAGGGATATCCTGGGCAGGGCGGTCGATCACATGGTCAACCGACTGAACGAAATGGTGTCCGACCTGAAGCGGACCGCCGATAGCCTGGCGAACAGTTCCAGCCAGTTGGAGGGAGCCGCGACTCAGGCCGATGGGATGGTTCAGCAGGTGAGCAGCGCGATGCAGAGCATGGCGAGCGGCTCCCAGGAGGTCTCTCGATCCGCACAAGCCAGCAACGATGCGGTGGTTCAGCTGACTCGGGCCATCGACTCCATCGCCAGAGGGGCAAACGAGCAGGCTGGCCAGGTGCATGCGGCCTCCGCGGCCGCGTCGCAGATGGCCTCTCGGGTGGATAGGGTGGCCGGGAACGCCGATCACTTGGCGACCGCCGGCAGCCAGACCAAGGCAGCGGCCGAGCAAGGTGCCAAGGCCGTGGACGAAACGGTGGCCGGCATGGCCGGGATCAAAGAGGTGGTACTCGACGCGGTTTCCAAAGTGGAGGCACTGGGCGGGCTGGGAGAGAAGATCGGAGCTGTGGTGGAGACCATCGACGACATAGCTGAACAGACAAATCTTCTTGCCCTTAATGCCGCTATCGAGGCTGCCAGAGCGGGGGAGCATGGACGCGGCTTCGCGGTGGTCGCGGAAGAGGTCAGAAAGCTGGCGGAGCGGTCGCGACGGGAAACTCGTGCTATTGCGCAACTGATCAAGGATGTCCAGAGCGGGACTCGAGAGGCCGTGGTGGCTATGCACAGCGGATCCGTGCAGGTGGAGGATGGATCGACCAAAGCTGAGCAGGCACGCCGAGCCCTGGAGGAGATCCTCAACGCCGTGGGATCCATGACTCAGCAGGTGGCTGAGATAGCCGCGGCAGCCCAGGAAATGGCAAGGGGCTCCCGAGCCGTGGTCGATGCGATGGGCACCATAAGCTCCGTGGTGGAGGAGAACTCAGCTGCTACCCAGGAGATGACCGGCCAGGCCTCTGTGGTGACATCCGCAGCCGAGTCGGTGGCGGCGGTGGCCGAGGAGAACAGCGCATCGACGGAAGAGGTGCTAGCCTCGGCTCAGGAGATGTCCGCCCAAGTCCAGCAGATAGGTGCAGAGGCCCAGGAGTTGGCGGCCACAGCCGATAAGCTGCGTGAGATCGTGGCTCGTTTCAAGCTGCAGACAGCCAAGGAAAACCGTTCGGCATCTGGTGACACAAGGAAGGTCGTGGCGCTAAGTCGTGTTGCCCGATAATGACGAATACACCGTTGAGAGGCCTACAGCGGGGTGAGGGTGAAGACCTGCGGTGAGAAGTCAAGGATTGTTGGGCCAGTTCGCCAGTGTGACCTCAACCTGCTTCTGTTGGCCGCCTCGCAGGATGGTCAGGGTCACTTTGTCGCCCGCCTTCTTGGTATCGAGGTAGGACGAAATCTCTTGCACCTTGTTAACCTTCTGGCCATCGATGGCCAGGATCACGTCACCGCCCTTGGGTGTCTGGTCGCTCGATTGCAACCTTCCCTGTGGCATAGTCGCACCCTGCAGTCCTGCCCTCGAAGCCGGGCTGTTGGGTTGCACCTGGACCACGTACACCCCCTCGGCCGGAACACCCAGGTCCTTGGCCACGTCGGGGGTTACCGATGTCCCTGATATGCCGAGCCACGCGTGGGAGATTGTCTTGCCCGCGATCAGATCCTGCAGCTCGGCCTTGGCCGTGTCGATAGGGACGGCAAAACCGATGCCGACAGAGCCACTAACAGGGCTCTCGATAGCTGTGGTTATGCCGATCACCTGGCCAGAGGAGTTCAGCAGGGCTCCACCGGAGTTGCCGGGGTTTATGGCCGCGTCAGTTTGGATCATGTTGT
>DAHXJB010000087.1:0-15254 GCA_027372455.1 Chloroflexota bacterium
GGGCATGACGGTCCACGGAGTCCGTCACTCTGTCCGTGAACCATCCCTCGTCCAGTGCGCCGAGGACCCGTTCCTGCTGGCGGTGTCGGATCCGCCGCCCACATCAACCACTGGGATCGGCGAGGGGGTCTGGTGGACACCAGCGGCGGACCCAACTGTGGACGGCGGGCTCGGGGGCCTGGAAGAGTCTTGCCAGGCGGGCGGTGTCGTGCACCCGTGGCCACATCTCCTGAACCCATCGCCTCGGCATCAGGATGCTGGCGGCGAAGTAGTCGGCGATCACCTCGTTGAAAGACCTGCATCCGTCGGCCGACTCCCCGGCGAAGAGGGAGGGAGCTTGGCAGAGAATGTGGTATCCCTCGTGGAAGGCCACGTAACGATTGACCGCGGGCGGCTGGTTCGAGTTCAGGTGGAGAACCCACTCGCCATCAACGAGCCACACCGCCCCATAATGGGCGTTGAGGGGAAGATAACGGATCTCGACTGGCCGCTCGGGGTCGAAGGTCTCGACCAGATCGAGAGGCACCGGCGGCTTGGAGATGCCGGCGGCGTGCAGGAAGTGACTGGCCAACTCCTCCACGTGCAGCAGCATCCTGCAGGGTCGGTCGCAATGGCCGTCTCGGCAACCCTCCAGGGTCATCATCCGGTAGTCGCATGGGCCCCCTGTGACGTCCTCCAACTTTCGCCGGCACCACGGTCCCTTGTGGCAGGGGCACCGATCCTCGAAGGGGCACGCCACCGAGGGGTCGAGTCTTGGTGAAGCCACCGCTGCAGGGACTCTACCCGCCCTCACGCTTTCTTCTCCGGCGTTCGATGAGATCCTCGATCATGGTGATCAGGTCCTCGTCGAGTTCCTGCGCGTATTTGACCCTGGCGTACTCCCGGAACTCGGGCCATTGGTCGGCTCCGGCTGTTTCCAGGGCTGGCAGGTAACTGGCCAGAGATAGGAGCCATTCGACGCGCACGCCGCCATACTGGGCCAGCCTCTCGCAGGACTTCGGAGAAGGGATATCCTTCCCGGAGAGCCAACGGCTGACTGTGGCGTGGCTCACCCCTACCTCCCTCGCCAGACGGCTGGGTGTGATCTCGCGCTTTCTGAGCAGTGATCGCAGATAGCCGACCAAGTTTTCCATAGCGCCACAATCATACAGCCACTCAGTCCGCAAGTCTATACCCTCGCGCAACTTTCGTTACGGCCGCATTCAATCTCCCCTCGTCTTCGTGATATCCGTGCATAGCTCAACGTCTCGTGCCCCCAGGCCACATCCCGGCGATTAACGCTCGCCACCCGGCGGCCACTGTTCGGCCCCACGGGAAGTCAAGTGCTGGGTAAGAGTCCGGCTCCCGGCTATGCCAGGATCTCGATCTCGGGGCTCATCTCTTGACAATGTGCATGCGAAGGTAGATATTGTACGTGCGCGCACATCTCCGTACGGAAGGGGACAGGTAGGGGTGGAGAGCGCTGCAGCGCTGAGCACCCCGGCGGTCGGACTGAAGTAAAGGAGGCGCTACCTTGAACGACGTTCTCTCGTTCCTGGAGAACGAGGTGCAGATCGTCGCCCTGGGGATCTTTGCCTTCATGTACATGGCGAAGCTCCTCTGGCTGCGATCCCTGCGCTCCCCCTGGGAGAAGGCCGTGCCGGTGGGCTCGGCCACCCGAGGCGTGCTACTCTCCTTCGGCTCCGTGTTCTGGCCATGGGCTATGGAGACTTCCCGAAAGCATTTTGCTGTCTACGTCGAGTTCGCCCTGTTCCACATCGCCGTGGCCGTCGCCATCGCTGGCAGCTTCGCCCATCCCTACGCCAGAGGCTTGCTGACCCAGCCGGTGGTGTACACCGGCTGCTTCTTCCTGGCTCTCGGCTTCCTGATGGGGCTTCTTCGGCTGCGACGCCGGCTGGTCAGGCCCGAGATGAGGCTCCTCAGCACCCCGGACGACTACTTCGCTGTCTGCGCGATCACTCTCTATTTCGCGCTGGCCTTCTGGGGTCTGCTGACCGACAGCTTCATGGGACTGTCCACATACTTCGGCTTCACGGCGCTGCTGCTAATCTACGTCCCGACCAGCAAGGTCTCCCACTACCTCTACATGCCATTCACCCGCTTCTACCACGGCTACCTGTTCGGTCGTCGGGGAGTGATGGCTTGGGCCAGGCCCGGGGGGAGGTACTGAGATGGCAACCGCATCTGTTCTCCCTGCCGAGGTCACCGAGGCGGGCAGGAAGGCTCTGAAGCTGCTGGACTCCAAGCTCACCCGGCAGCTGGCCGTCAACATGCACGCCTGCGTCCACTGCGGGATGTGCTTCGAGTCGTGCCACTACTTCCTGTCCACCGGGGACCCCACGCTTACCCCGGCCTACAAGGCCGAGCAATTCCGGCGTCTCTACAAGCGGCGGTATGACTGGATGGGCAAGCTGATCCCCGGCTGGGTCCACGCCGCGGAACCGACCGAGGAGCAGCTGGAAAAGCTGTATGATGCCGCCTTCGGCTCCTGCACCATGTGCCGGCGCTGCAACCTGAACTGCCCGATGGGGCTGGACATGGGGCTGATGATGCGTGCGGCCAGGTCGATCCTCACCGGCCTCGATCGCATCCCTTCCGGGCTGAAGGCCACCGTCAACGCCCACCTGGAGACGGGCAACAATATGGGCGTCAGCCGGGAGGACTTCGTCGAGACCGTCGAGTGGATCGAGGAGGAGTTGCAGAAGGATCTGGGGGACCCCAACTTCCGGATCCCCATCGATAGGCCCGGTACCCAGTACTTGATGTTCCTGAACCCTCGAGAGGTCAAGTTCTATCCGCTGCTGTTCATGGCCCAGTTCAAGACCTGCTACGCGGCGGGCCAGAGCTGGGGCCTCTCCAGCACCGCCTGGGACGCCACCAACTACGGCCTCTTCTCCGGTGACGATGAGGCATGCAAGAAGATCGTGACCAGGACCCTGGAGGAGGCAGTTCGGCTGGGGGCCGAGACCCTTGTCATGACGGAGTGCGGTCACGGCTATCGGGTCTACCGATGGGAGGCGCCTAACTGGTACGGCAAGCCGATGCCGGTCCGGGTGAGGAGCTACGTTGATCTGGTCGCAGAGCACATACGGGAGGGCCGGCTCAATCTGGACCGCACTCGCAACACCGATCCGGTCACCTACCACGATCCATGCAACCAGGCCCGGAGTGGCGGCATCGTGGCAGAGCCCCGCTACATCTTGTGGCGTGCCGTGATGGACTTCCGGGAAATGGAGCCGCACGGCATCAACAACTACTGTTGCGGGGGCGGTGGCGGCGCCCTGACCATGCCGGAGTTCCGAGAGCGGCGGCTGGCCGCCGCCAGGACCAAGGCCGAACAGATCAGGGCCACCGGGGCAAAGATCGTCGCCACCTCCTGCCACAACTGCATCGACCAGCTCAACGAGGTCAGCCGGCACTATGAGCTGGGCGTACAAGTGAAGAACATCTGCGAGCTGGTGGCCGATGCGATCGTGCTCCCCTCGGAGGATGGGGCCTCAGACTCGCGAGCTGGTCCGGCGGAGAAGGAGGTCGCGGTTGACGACAAGGGCTTCATCCGGAACCCGGAGGAGTGGTCGCCGGAGGCAGCCACGTTCGTCGCTAGGCGGGTCGGCTACGGGCAGGCCCTGGATCCACTGACCGAGGCGCATTGGCGGGTGATCGACGGCGTTCGCTCCTACTACCAGCGAAACGGGGTTGCGCCGACGCGCCTAGAGCTGTGTGTCGAGCTGGGACTGACCAAGAAGGAGTTCTATCGACTCTTCCCGGGCACAATGAAGACCGTCTTGCGGGTGGCCGGATTGCCGAGGTCGGCTGATCCTCTAGCACGACAGTAGCCAGAATCGTCCGTGGCTTGAAGAGCGAGAACCTCCTGGGTTGTGGTTAAGTGTCTGACGACTTACCCAACCCAGGGGGAGTCTCCTGGCCATGGCGTCCCCCGAAAACTGGGAAGGATGATTTGTTAGGATGGCTGTGCCGAGGAGTCGCAGGAGGAGTGGGCATGGTTCGCGGGCAGAGTGGCCTCACGAGGGGATGGGATGCCTGGACCCCCGCCTTCGTCACAAGAACTCCCCAAGAACTGTCTTGACAACGGAGTACGCCATACCCCCTCCACGACAGAGGAGGTGGCTGGCTGCCAGCGCGCACGCGCCGAAGACGTTAACCGTGAGTATGGACACTTGCCGTATCTGGCGTGATAATCGGTGCGAGACGGGATGGAGGCGGCGGGCCGGTGCCGTACAGGCGAGTTCGGGAGCAGGGGATCGTCTTCTACTTCAAGTAGGACGACCGGTACCCCGATCTCCTGCACATCCACGCGCGGCACTTGACCGACATAGATGACGCTCTCGACGTCTTCTTCGACCCAGATCGCCAGGACGAGTGGAACGAGGAACACCGGCGGTGGGAGCCCCAGTCCACGTCCCACATGCTGTATACGAGAGGCCGATCATCTCGATGTTTCCTCTATCCGCAGCACCGGCCTCGAGGCTTCTCGTTCGCTCCCCCTTTCGCACGAGTCTCTCCATGCCGAAGAACAATCGGGATGGTTCACACCGAAGGGAAGATAGGGTAACAGTGGATGCATGTGGCATCGGGGCTTGTCCCCGACGGGTAGCCACGTCGCCCACAGGGGGCGACGCTACAACCGTTACCACTGTCCTGAACCATCCCGACACGGTGAGAGAGAACGCAACCTCCTTCGCCTCCTGGACAAGGTTGAGACTTGGATCGGGACGGCTCGTGCGACTGTAGGTGATGGTCTGGGTGATCTTCACGGCAGGGATCGCGCCCTACCCGGTTTCGAGCATGGACGGAGAATAGAGAGTATCGAATGCTTCGCGCCTACCGCTCCCACCGCTCCTCTCTGGGGACGGCTTCCCAATCCCGGAAATGTGCGCCGCACCCCTACTGCGCCCACAGGATCAGCCCCGGCTCGTAGGGATTGCTCAGGTCCGCATGCCGCGGCAGGATCCGCAGTGCGTAGCCCCGAACGCCGGTGCTAGAACAGGGGATTGCCCCACTGAAGCCGTAGGTGCCATCGCCGTTCCGATCCACGCAGATCATCGGGATCGGACTCCCGCCCCGGATCTCCAGATTGGCATCCACCTGTCCGTGGTACAACTCCACCGCCACATCCTCTGGACGGATCTCCCCGAGGCGGACGTCGGCTCGCACCTCCACCAGGGAACCCACCGACACCTCGCTCGGCACCTCGGCCTCCACCCGCAGGATCTTTACCCCAAGCCACGTGCTCCGCATGTTCGCCTTCCAACCGGCCAGGGCCTTGGCCCTCGCCATCGATTCGGCGCTGAGGGCGCGCCCCCGCTCCAGGGCCGGGAGATACATCTGGTCAAGGTATTCGGTCACCATCCGGTGTGTGTTGAAGGCCGGACAGAGCGTCTTGAGGCTCTTCTTCATTCTGGCTATCCATCCGCGGGGCAGACCGTCGGTGCCACGAGTGTAAAAGAGCGGAGCGATCTCCTTCTCCAGCAGATTGTAGATGGCGTTGGCCTCCACCTCGTCCTGGTATTCCTGGTCCTGATACTGCTCTCCCCGCCCGATGGACCAGCCAAGGCTGGGATCGTAGGCCTCGCACCACCAACCATCCTGAACACTCAGGTTCAGGCCGCCATTGAAGGCCACCTTCATTCCGCTCGTGCCGCTGGCTTCGAGGGGACGCCTCGGTGTGGTGAGCCAGAGGTCCGCTCCCCGCACCAGATAACGAGCGACCACCATGTCGTAGTCCTCCAGGAAGACTATCTGTCGCCGAAACTCTTCCTGGCGCGCGAAGTGGATGATCTGCCGAATCAACTCCTTGCCCGGGTTGTCGTTGGGGTGGGCCTTGCCCGAGATAATGATCTGAACCGGGCGATCCCGATCGTTCAGGATCCTTGCCAGACGATCTGGATGCCGGAACAGCAGGTTGGCCCGCTTGTAGGTGGCAAAACGACGGCTGAAGCCGATGGTCAACGCCTCGGGATTCAGCGCCTCTCTTGCGCCCTCGATCTCGGCAGTCGAGGCGCCGCGCCTCTCCAGTTGCCACACCAACTGCTGCCTGGCGAAGCTGACGAGCCTCTCTCGACGCCGCTCGTGCGCCCTCCACAACTCCTCGCTGGGAATTCGGTCAACCCCGTCCCAAACGGTGGGGTCGGTAGGCTCCTCTCTCCACCTTGGACCCAGATACCTGTCGAACAGCGCCCCCACGTCCCTTCCTGAGACCCAGGTGGCCTGGTGCACGCCGTTAGTGATGGAAGAGATCGGGATCTCGTCCTCGGGAACCCCGGGCCAGACCCCCTGCCACATGCGTCGGGATACCTCCCCGTGCAGTTTGCTGACGCCGTTTGACCTGGCCGCCAACCTCAAGGCTGCCACAGCCACGGAGAACGGTTCCTGGTCGTTGCTAGCATCCTGTCTCCCTAGGGCCAGAAACTCCCGCTGGCTCAGCCCCAGCGATCGATAGTAGTTGCCGAAGTAGCGCTCCATCACATCGGGACCGAAGACGTCGATGCCAGCCGGAACAGGGGTGTGGGTGGTGAAGACAATCCCGGAGGCTGCCGCCTCTCTGGCTTCAGAGAAGCTAAGCCCCTGGCCCATCAAGCCCCGAATCCGCTCAAGGGCCAGGAAGGCCGAGTGCCCCTCGTTCATGTGGCAGACTGTGGGATTGACCCCCACGGCCGCCAGAGCCCTTATCCCACCTATGCCCAGCAGGATCTCCTGCCGGATACGCATATCCATGTCGCCACCATAGAGGCGGTCCGTCACGTAGCGATCCTCCGGCCGGTTGCCGGAGATATTGGCATCCAGGAGGTACAGCGGCACTCTCCCCACTTGAGCCCGCCAAAGCTGGGCTCGCAGCGCCCTTCCGGGCAACTCCACCTGGATGATAATGGGGCTACCGTCGGGCTTCCGCTCGACCGACAGAGGCATGGTGAAGAAGTCGTTGTCGGGGTATAGCTCTCCCTGCCAGCCATCGGCATTGAGATACTGGCGGAAGTAGCCTTCCTGATACAGCAGTCCAACTCCAACCAGGGGCAGGCCCAGGTCGCTAGCCGACTTGAGGTGATCTCCGGCCAGGATCCCCAGCCCTCCTGAGTAGTTGGGTAGCGATTCTGATATGCCAAACTCCATGGAGAAATAGGCCACCGAGAAATCCTCGGGACGGCCATGGGTCCGCCGGAACCAGCTCTTTCGAGAGTCCATGTACTCGTCGAACTGTTCCAGGACACGGCCCAGATGGGATAGGAAGCTATCGTCGTTGGAAGCCTCCTGCAGGCTCTCCTGGGACAACATGCCAAGCATCCGGACCGGGTTGTGGCCGCTGGCCTCCCACATGTTGAGATCCAGCCTGCGGAACAGTTCGAGGGTCTCGTAATCCCAGGACCATCTCAGGTTGTAGGCCAATTCCCGCAACCGCTCCAGCCGAGGCGGCAAGGAGGGAATGACAGTGAAAGTGCGGATGGGCCTCATGCTTCGTTCCAGTCCCCTTTCTTGCAGAAACAGCTCTCGTTCACTCACATTTATACCACTTTACCAGAACCGACTGAATAGAAGCACGATGAAGGCCCGGCTGTTACAATGGTAGGGGCAAGTTATCTGGTTGCGATGCCAGCTGAGCGAGCAAAGGGCGATCTTCGCGATCGCCCCTACTAATGTCAGGAGTGGCTTCATGAGAGGTATTCCACCCTCCCCCCGGGATCTTCGGCGGGAACGGCTGGTGGGCAACTGGGGAGGGGCGAGCGAGCAGATTGGACGCCGATGGGAGGAGATAGGGCTGGAGGCGCTGAGAGCTCGAGTAGGTTCAGAGGCAGTCTGGCCCGTCCAACAGTTTCGGCCTCAGGGCGTTGTGGAGCTGGCCGGGGACAACTCACTACAGCTGGCCCTCTCCAGATCGGGCTTGCCCAGCCCAGATATCATCATGATCCTCCAGGACGAGCGGGGGAACAGGTCGCTCCAGGCCCTGGACTTCAAGTGGAACCTCGAGTTCGCCACATACTCTCAGATCAGCGCGGGGGCCCTCACCGCCCTGATCCAAAAAGGAGTTGCCCCCCTTGATGCACTGCTCTCACGATCGCTGGAAGGGGATCCCGAAACCCTACCGGTGCTCGACGGATTGCTCTCATCGCCGAGCCTGCCTGTCAATCAGTGGTTCCTCCAATCGGAGCAGAACAAGCATCAGGAATACCCCATCGAGGCCCGAGAAGTGATCTTCGAAGAGGTTGATCCGCTGAAGTTCTTCGGCTCGCTTCCTGGTTGGGAACTTGCTCTTCTTCTCGCTCAAGCAGACCGATCGACCGGAAGGTTGCAGTACCTGGACGGTGCCGAGCACTACTATCGGCTGGGCGCGGGGCTGCAAGGGGCTGTGGCTCAACTTCAGGTCTCGGTGTTCGTCCGACGCCCTCCAGCCGTCACCGCGGCCGTCGCCTTCGACTGGTTGAAGGCCAGATTGAGGCCGCCCTCCTCTGTCGGCTTTGTCCAGATGGCCGAAAAGCTGATGGCCGCCCGAGGGCAGCTGTTGGCCCGCCTCCGCGGCCTGCTCCGATCTCCCTACCGTTTCTCAGAGCTCGCCGAGTCCCTCAAGGCCCGGAACCTGCATCTGCCGGAAAAAGAGGAAGGGCTACCCCCCGAGGAACGAGAGAGGTGGGGGGAGCTTCTCCGCAAGGTTGCCGCCGAGCATAAGGAGCTGATCTACCGAACGGGGCTTCGGCTGGCTCAGGCGGGGTTGTCAGACGCGGAGGCTCTGACACGGTTGGAGGGAGACTCCCGCCGTTTCGCATCTCAGGCCCGCGCCCACGCCGAGAAGCTGATAGCGACCGCGATCCAGAACGGCGGCTGAGCCTCACGCTCTCCGCGGCAGACTCACAGGCATGCACCGCCGGGCCAGTCCATTCTCGACCAGTTCTTCGAAACCATGAGATCCGAGCGTTTGGATCCGGCCCTCCAATGGCACGGCGGGGGCGCTCAGTCCAACGGCTTCGTCAATTGAGGACTTTGGTCCGAAAGCTGCAGTGGAGGTACCGGGAAGATGAAGCACTCCCTTCGGCAGAACTGCCACGGTGCAACCCCATGCTGTTCTGTCAGCGCCGGGGTCTAACGAGATGGAGCGATCGGAATGAGTGAGATGGCCAGACGCACGGTCCTCAGCAACGGGTTGACGGTGATCAGCAAGGAGAGCCGTCAGATTCCCATTGTCAGCTTCTGGGTATGGTATCGGGTGGGCAGCCGCAACGAGCGCGTCGGGACCACGGGCGTTTCCCACTGGGTCGAACACATGATGTTCCAGGGCACCCCCAGGATTGGCAAGGGAGACGTCTTCCGGATGGTCTCCGCCAACGGCGGCGTGCTAAACGGCTTCACCTGGGTCGATTACACCGCCTACTTCGAGACCCTGCCGAGCCACCGCGTCGATCTGTCCATAGCTATAGAATCCGATCGAATGGTCAACTCGCTCTTCCTTCCTGAAGAGGTTGAGCGCGAGCGTACGGTCATCATCTCCGAACGGGAGGGCTCGGAGAACAATCCGGCCTACCTGCTGGGAGAGGAGATGAGCGCTGCCGCCTTCATGGCTCACCCCTATGGCCACAGCGTCGTCGGCTGGAAGTCCGACCTGCAGGCGATGACACGGGACGACCTCTACGACCACTACCGAACCTTCTACGTCCCCAACAACGCCATCGTGGTCGTCGTGGGTGATTTCGAGAGCGAGAAACTGCTAACCCAGATTCGCGATCAGTTCGAGGGGATACCTTCGGGTCCAGAGGTGCCCGACGTGAGAACCACCGAGCCCCCACAGAGGGGCGAGCGGCGGATAACCATGCACTACCCGGCCGGCGCTCCTCAGTTCGAGGTTGCCTATCACGCCCCGTCGATATCCAGCTCGGATGCCTTCCCGATGCTGGTGCTGGATGCCATGCTCTCGGGAGGGAAGCCGATGGGAATGTTTGGCTCCCGGGGAACCCGTATGGGGCGCAGCTCCCGCCTGTACCGAGCCCTGGTGGACGCCGGACTGGCCAGCAGCGCCGGTTCCTCCTTCATGCTGACACGGGACCCCTACCTCTTCGACATCGACGCCACCCCTCGCCCCGGGGTCTCCCTTCAGGAGATCGAGCGCGTGGTGTTCCAGGAGGTGGAGAGGCTCAAGCAAGATGGGGTTGGCCGTGAGGAGATGGAGCGCGCCCTCAAGCAGGTCCGAGCACAACTGGTCTACGGCTCCGAATCCGTCACCGACCAGGGCTACTGGCTTGGCGCGATGGAGACGATCGACTCCTACGAGACCTACGGCCAGATGCTGGAGAGGCTGAACCGGGTGACACCAGAGCAGGTGCAAGAGATGGCCCAACGCTACCTGGCAGAATCCAACCGAACCGTGGGATGGCTGATCCCGACTGAGACGCCGGGGGCGCCAATGCCTCAAGCGGAGGCACAGACAGCCGGCCAACCGTTCTACTACCGGCGGTGCCGGGTGCTGAGTCCTGAGTCCTGGGATGGCATGGACCCCGTAGGGGCGACGCATGCGTCGCCCCTACATGCGAACCAGTCCGGTGGGGCGGGGCGGGTCACGCTGCACATCGATCGGCAGCAGTTGGGGAACGGTATCGTCCTGTTGACCCACCAGAACGCCGACAGCCCCCAGGCGGTGATCAGGGCCAGCCTTCTGGCCGGCAGCCTGTTCGATAGCCCGGAGAGGACCGGCCTCGCGCGATTCGTTGCGCCGATGTTGATCAGGGGAACCGACCACCACACATTCCAGCAGTTGAGCGAGGAAACCGACAGCCTGGGAATGGCGCTCAACACGGATGCCGGCAGGCTGACCGCCCAGGTCAGCATCCGATGCCTCAAGGAGGACTTCGGCCGCGCCCTGGAGATCCTGTCCGAGGTGCTGCGCCGGCCCACCTTCCCGGAAGATGAGGCGGAGAAGCTGCGAGCACAGATCATCACCGGCCTCCGGGAGCAAGAGACCAGTCCCAGAGTTGTCGCCGAGCGCCGCTTCCTGGAAGAGCTGTACCCCGAGGGACACCCCTACCGGCTCTGGCCTTCAGGATCTCAGAACACTGTTGCCTCGATCAGCCAGGGTGACCTCCTGGGCTTTTACCGGAAGTACTATCGCCCCGATGTACTGACCTTGGCCGTGGTGGGGGATGTGGCGCCCGCCGATGCCACGGAGCAGATCCGGCGAATCCTGGGTGATTGGCAAGTGAAAGGCAAGCCCCACACGGCTGAGGTACCAGACGTGGGACTGCCCGAGACCGCCGTCCGCGAGGTAGCGGTTCCAGGCAAGTTCCAGTCGGAGATGGTGATGGGACTGCCCGCCATCTCCCGGAAGGACCCACACTACTACGCCCTGCGGCTGGGCAACCTGATCTTCGGGGAGTTGGGCCTGTCCGGGCGGCTTGGCGCGGTCATTCGCGACCAACTGGGCCTCGCCTACCACGTGTCCAGCGATCTCCAGGCCGCCGTGGGCCCTTCACCCTGGGCGATTCGGGCGGGGATCAACCCCGCCAACGTGCACAAGGCGATCGATGCCGCGCGTCGAGAGATCGAGCGGTGGAGAACCGAACTGGTCAACGAGAAGGAAATCGAAGACGGCAAGAGCTTCCTCATCGGCAGCCTCCCCATCGCCCTGGAGAGCAGCGACGGCATCGCTCGAACCATGTTGGACATCGAGTTCTACCAGTTGGGGCTGGACTACCTGGAACGCTATCCAGGTCTGATCGATGGGGTCACGCGGGAGACCATCCGTGACGCCGTCGATCGGTGGATCCATCCCGACCACCTCGTCACCGTGATTGCAGGTCCAAAACGAGCTTAGCATTTTCTTAACACAATTCCAAGCTATCTGTGATATAGTCCCGCCGTTATCCAATCATTTTCGGCATAGATGCAGGTAGATGCGAGGGCAGCCACTTCGGCTGCCTTTCCATGGAAAGCAGGGACACCAGCCCTTTGGTGTCCATACAGCGGCCCGATGCTTGGTCTTCCCCAAGGCCAGTGGTTCGCTTGAGACCTTATTCTGGGCCTTGTTCGGTTTCCAGCCGGCGGTACTGGGCGTCCTTACGCCCGCCACAATAGAGGGCTCTGATTCTCAGGAAAGACAATCTGGAGGTATTGTACAGTGAAGAGGATCGTGTCCAAGCTGTTGCTCACCCCGCTGATAGCCATGTTAGCGCTTTCCGCGGGTGCAGCCAGCATGCCGACCATCGCGTCGGCTCAGACTCCCGACGTCTACCTTTCCACCCCGGTTCCTGGAGTGATGGTCGACAGAGGAAAGCAAGCGACGTTCACCATCGACGTGAACAACAAGAGCAACTCCCCCAAGACGGTGAATCTCGCCCTGACCAAGTCCCCGGACGGATGGTCCCCCATCCTGAAGGACCGCGGCTTCGTCGTCCGCTCGGTGTGGGTGGACGCGGGCAAGACGGAAAGCGTCGACCTGCAGATAACCGCCCCTGCCACGGCAAAGGGCGACAACCAGTTCGTCTTGACGGCCACCGGCGACGGCGTCAACAGCACCCTGCAGCTACTGGTGGGCGTCAAAGACCAGACCACGCAATCGAGCGCCATGGTAGTGCAGTACCCGACCCTAACGGGCAAGTCGGGCAGCCAGTTCGGCTTCAAGGCCAACCTGCAGAACAACTCCGAGTCCGACCAGACCTACGGGCTCAGCTACAAGGCTCCCGATGGCTGGGACGTAATCTTCAAGCCGTCCTACCAGGATACGCAGATCTCCAGCGTGCAGGTTAAGTCGGGGAGCAGCCAGAGCCTCGACATCAACGTAACCGCACCTGCTACGGTTCAAGCCGTTGATTACCCCATCACCGTAACCGCCTCCTCGGCCTCGGACAGGGTCTCCGCGAACCTGAAGGTAACGGTTACCGGCAACTACCAGATGACCATTTCGACCAGGGGTGATCTGTACAACACCAACGCTACAGCCGGCCAGACCAGCCCCTTCTACGTGACCATCACAAACAGCGGCTCGGCGCCGCTGCAGAACGTCAGCCTCTCTTCCAGCAAGCCAGACGGCTGGGAGGTCACGTTCCAGCCCGGCAAGATCGACCAGTTGGCCCCGGGCGCCCAGCAGGAAGTAGCCATGATGATCAAGCCCTCGGCCAAGGCGATCGCGGGCGACTACATGCTGAACGTCACTGCATCACAACCCCAGGTCTCTGTGAACAGGGACATCCGAGTCACGGTGGAAACGCCCTCCCTGTGGGGGTGGATAGGGGTTGGCATCCTGGTCATCGTAATCGGCGGGCTGATGGGGATGTTCATGAAGTTAGGCCGGAGATAGTCTTATGGACGAGCGGTCGCAGATTGCCATAGAGACCGTCGACCTGAGCAAACGATACGGAGAGCTGACAGCCGTAAACAAGCTGAATCTCCAGATATCCGAGGGGGAGATCTTCGGCCTGCTCGGCCCCAACGGCGCCGGGAAGACCACTACTATCCTGATGCTACTGGGGCTGACCGAGCCAACGTCCGGTAGGGCCCGGGTCTACGGCCACGATTCCACCAGGGAGCCCCTGGCGGTAAAGCGGCTGGTGGGGTATCTACCGGACAGCGTGGGCTTCTACGAAGACATGACCGCGAGAGAGAACCTCCTTTACACGGCAGATCTGAACGGTATCCCGAAGAAGGTGGCCATCCCGCGGATCGATGATCTTCTACTGCGCGTCGGCCTTGCCGACGTTGCCGACAAGGAAGCGGGCAAGTTCTCCCGAGGCATGAGACAGCGGCTGGGCATCGCCGACGTTCTGGTCAAGCGACCCAAGATAGTGATCCTGGACGAGCCAACCCTCGGCATAGACCCCGACGGGGTCAAGCAGATGCTGGATCTGATAACCCAAATGAGCCGCAAGGACAGGATCACCGTGCTCCTCTCCTCCCACCTGCTGCACCAGGTGCAGCAGATCTGCAATCGGGTAGGCATCTTTGTGAAGGGACGGATGGTGGCCGAGGGAAGCATCGAGATGCTGGGACTGCAGATCATGGGGGGCGAGCCGTTGGTGGTTGAGGTGGAGACCACGCCAGTAACCGACGAGTTGCTTGCCGGTCTCAAGAAGGTGCCGGGGGTCTCCTCGGTTGAGCAGGTGAACGGCACATTGCTGCTGCACTGCTTCAAGGACGTGCGCGGGGAGATTGCCCGCGTGGTGTCGGCCAGCTCTTCCCTCAGTCAGCTGCGACTCCGGGGGCACGTGCTGGAGGAGATCTACCTCAGGTACTTCCGGGAGGGCTAGAGACATGCCAGGACTGCTAGCAGTTTTCCGCAAAGAGATGGCCGACAACTTCGCCAGCAGGCGTTTTCTCATCATGTTCGGGTTGATCCTGCTGGCCGGGCTGTCCGCCACCTACACCGCGGCTCAATCGATAAGCTCCGACGTGAGCAGCCATAGCACCACATCAGGATTTGTCTTCCTGCGGCTGTTCACCGTATCCTCGGGCAACTTGCCCTCTTTCGTCTCCTTCGTGGGGTTCCTGGGTCCACTGGTCGGACTGGCCATGGGCTTCGACGCCATCAACGGGGAGTACGCTCGCGGCACCCTCAGCCGGGTGCTGTCCAATCCGATCTTCCGCGACTCGGTGATCAACGGTAAGTTCCTGGCCGGCGTCGCGACCATCGGGGTGATGCTGGTGAGCATCGCCCTGGTGCTCGCGGGGCTCGGCCTGCGGATGATCGGTATCCCGCCGACGCCAGACGAGGTGTACAGGCTGGTCTTCTACCTGGTCATCTCGGTGGTCTACGTGGCCTTCTGGATGAGTCTGGCGATACTCTTCTCCATCCTCTTCCGGCAGACCGCGACCTCGGCGCTGGCTGGGATCGCCTTTTGGATCTTCTTCACCTTCTTCATCTCCATGATCGCGGCAACCACCGCCGATGCGCTGTTCCCGGTGAACCAACAACAACCGCAGACGGTCCTGGACAACGCCTACTTCAGCATGGGAATGGCGAGGATCTCGCCAACAACCCTGTACCAGGAAAGCACCATGACCATACTGACCCCCAGCATCCGCACCCTGGGACCAGTGATGCTGACGGAGGTTATTGGGATGGTTCCGGGCGCGCTTCCGCTGGCGCAGAGCATCCTGGTGGTGTGGCCTCAGATCGTTGGGTTGATCTCTATGACCCTGATCTGCTTCGGTATCTCCTACGCGAAGTTCATGAGACAGGAGATCAGGGCGTAGTCCCCCCGACTGGTGGCTCGGCAGCGACTGGTTGCCGAGCCACCAGTCCTAGACTCTTCGACCCTCACCTAACG
>DAHXJB010000097.1:0-6433 GCA_027372455.1 Chloroflexota bacterium
GAGCCCTGGCCGACCTCTCACGAGGGTTAAGTAAGATCGCTGAAGCTGGGTAGGTCACTTGATCCTCCTCGCTCCCTCCCAACGGGAGAAGATGACGTTCAGATCTTATTCTCGTCGCGCCGGCCCTCCCAGAGGGCGGAATATCCTCGTTTGGGGAACGATCCACTATTCGGCCGTTGGTAGATGGATGTACATGGACTGGAGTCCGATGCGCCCAGGGCCGGTGAACCTGTTCCAGACAAGTTGGCCCGCACTTGCGAACAATCCGGTCTTGAGCGATTGCACCAGGGTCTGCATCCCAACCGTTCGCTCCTTGTACACCCAGCCTCCCGGCTCGATGTCGATCTGCTCGCCGGGCTCCAAGGTGACCTCGAAGACATTGCCGTAGCCGTGCAGCCACAGCAGTCCTTCCGGGGCCTGACAGCTAAAGGTGTCGATGAAGAAACCCGTGCCGCTAAAGAGCATGTTTGAAACCCCGCGAACGCGCGCGAAGCTGTAGTTCACTCCGTCGGTGGCCGCGAGAAACTGGTGTTCGCGGACGTCGAGAGCCTGGCCCGCGCGCATAGGGATCGAGACGACGTGCCCGGCTCCATCGCGGCTGAAGGCGATGCGGCCGGGACCATGCGCTTCCGTGATGAAGATGGGCAGGCCGGCCATCATTCGCTTGAAGCCGCCCTTGAGTGATTTGACCCCTATCTCAACGGCCGGGTCCTTCCAGAGGAGGATGTGGTGCTCGGAGTAGACGGACGCACTGTCTAGCTCGACCTGAAGAACGGGCACCAACTCCCCATCTATGTGGTACGTGACCCCTGCGTGGGCAGCGCCCCGAATCGAGGTGTCTAGCAGATGCGGTACGGCCATGCGGTTTCCCTCCACATAAACCCTCTGTAGCACGAGGGGTTTCTCTCGTTTAGGCTCGTCTAGCGATAGCTGTAGGAGTGATCCGTGCGAACGCGCACCACTGGGGTGAGCACGGGGTTTAGCCCTAGGATCCGGTTGTGTGAAGGTCTGAGGTTGCCAAGGGAGCCCCACGCAATCGGACGGAGCGGCGATGTTCCGATCGGCCACGCGGCCGACTGACAAAGTATAGCTGATCTGGACAGAACAGCGTAGCGCGACTTGCAGCTACGAAACTTCCAGCTGTTGTCATCACAGTGCGACCAATTCGATGCAGCACTTGGGTTTCGGGGTCGTTGGGAGTATCCAGGTCGGTCGTGATGGCGGCCGATACTGGCTCGGCGGAGTCTTCCACTACAATCGAGACGACCCAGCTGTCTTGGTGCCCAGGCGCTTCGGCATTGGACTGACCCTCAACCTCGGCAACCCACTGAGTTGACTTCTGCTCATGCCGATAGTCGCCTTGGTGACGGTGGTGGCGTTCATCAAGCGCGCCAGCTGACACGAAAGCAGATCCGAAGTGGGGTGTGAGCGGTCCGGCCTGCTTATGGCAGGCTGGCCGAGAAGTCGATGGCAAAGGCGCGCGGGTCGGGGGCTGGTATCGCCTTCGACCCGTGCCGCGTCCTCCCCGGCGGTGAGGAGCTTCGGCCCCCGGATGGAAGTCGCAAGAGCCGGACCCTCGCGCTCCATCCGTCCTGGTTCGCACGGGTGGGGCGTGGTATCATGGCACAACCTCTGGAGGTGAGAGTTTGACAATGAATGGCAGAAAGGTGACGGCCGTCATCTTCGATTGGGACGGCACGGTGGCCGACTCCCGCGAGGCGATGCTCTACTCATATCGCTACACCTTCCGCACCAACCTTGGGATCGAGTTCCCCACGACCGACGACGAGTTCCGCACCATCGTCAAAATGCGCACGTCCGAGATGGCCGCCAAATACGGGGACGGCAAGGCCGACCAAGTGGCCGCCGATTATAACGTCTACTACAACTCGGAAGGCTACCGCGAGGGCAAAGTGTTCCCCGGCATGCCCTTCACCCTCGAGCAGTTGAGGGCCAGGGGGTACAGGCTGGGGGTCGCCACCAACAAGGCGCTGGAGCGCCTTCTCACCGATATGGATCACCTGGGGCTACGCGCCCACTTCGACGCCCTGGTCACCTCGGAAGACTCCCCGGAGCGCAAGCCCCATCCGGCGCCCCTCCTCAAGGCGGCGGAGAAGCTGGGGATCGACCCCGACATCTGCGCCTACGTGGGAGATTTCTCCGGCGACATTATCGCGGCCAAGGCCGCGGGGATGGTCTCCGTCGGCGTGGCGTGGGGACGGATTTACCCCGAGGAGGATCTGAGGGCGCAGAATCCAGACTACCTGCTGCACTCACCCGAAGAGCTTCTGCAAATCTTCGCAGGCGTCACCCCAATCGCTCGGTCGTAGGTGATTGTTCGATGGTGGCCATTCCCCAACTTTGGGCCGGTCTCGCCGTCGTACAGCCTCTTGCCGCGGACACGAGGTGGGGAGAGATCCTGCACCGCAAGATGGTTAACCTCACTGAATGCGAAGAGGGGCCGGATGCTTGCCTAGTTGCACCCGACCCCGGGGAATAGGGGGTTAGTTAGACCTTTGCGAACAGCGGCAATGGTACCACCTCGTGTGGCGGATGGTCTTAAGAGAACCTTACGAGAGGGTTAAGACTTCCTAATACCCTGGACTAGTCTTGGCCGCCCCTTCGGGGCTTGGGCGAGTCCCTTCCCGACCACCTCTCCCTATGGCGCAATCTCAGTTACCCTAGGCGATGGGCTGTTTCCACTTCTTGTAGATGGCTGCTATCTTGTCGTAGGCGTCGTTCATCGCTTTCTTCGGATCCTTCCCGCTGGTACACACCTCCTGCAACATGTTGGGAATGATCCAGGAATCCGCAACCTCGCCCAGCGCCGCATTGGGCGCACCAGCATACGACAGGCTCTGGCCGTGCTGCATCATGTCCTTGTATCGCGCGTAGGCAGGCTTGTCCCACATCGGGCGGTCCATCATGTTCTTGTACACCGGTGCCCAGCGATTGAGCCCGGTTTCGATTACCTTCTCGTACTTGGCCGGTTGGATGAAGTTCTTCAGCGCGGCCTTCGCGGCATCGGGGTTCTTCGCCCCACTCGCCGCGGTGAACGCGGCGAAGCCGCGGACGTCGATCAGGTCAAAGGTTCCTTTGGGGCCAGCCGGCAATGGCATCATCGCTGTGTTGGTCAGCAAGTCTTTCATCTGCTGGCTTGCTCCCGGCTTGGCAGCCTCGGACTCAAGGTAGGCGTAGATCGAGTTCGGGTTGTGGGAGAACACCGCTTGGCCGGACTGGTATGCCTTGTTGTTTCCCGAGCTATCCCAGGTTGTGGCGCCGGGCGGCACTACCTTCTTGTCAAACATCTCCTTGACGATCTCAATAGCCTGGACAGTGCCATCGGACTTGAAGAGGAGCGCCCCATTTTCGTCCTCCATCTTGGCGCCATAGGACCACATCATCGGGACGAAGTTGTCCTCAGTGTCATGGTTGTTGCCAAGGCTGAGGGCGTAAGTGTAGACCTGTGGCGGTTTGGAGACCTTAGGCGAGATCTTAATCACGTCATCCCAGGTCTTGGGGTATGCTACGCCCGCGGCCTTTAGGATGTCGGTCCGCGCATGCATCGGCCATGGGTTCACAACAAATGGTACGGCGTAGTACTTGCCCTCGAACCCGGTGTTGAGGAGAGTTGACGGGAACAGGCCGCCGTCCTGGTCCTTGACCGCGTTGATCACATCGGTGAGATCTTGCAGCAGTCCCTGCGCCCGATAGTACTGGGTGTCGGCCTCGAACACGTAGAAGATATCTGGCGGGGCTTTCGCTTCCAGAGCAGCGGTGATGCGTTGCTTCCACTCGGTTGCGGGAATGATCTGATAGTCGATGGTAGCGTTGTTCTGACCTGCCCACTCTCGGAAGACATCCCCTATGGCATCGTCCGCTGTCTTGTTGAAGCTCGGGGAGTTCCAGACGGAGAGGGTGAGCTTTCCTCCCTTGACCTGAGCCGGAGCTGCAGTAGGCGCAGTTCCTGACTTGGAGGTTTGGCCCTGAGGGGCAGAGCTGCCTCCCTGGCACCCTGCGAGGGCTGATGCAGAAGCTACCATGCCGGCCGACAGAATGCCGAGTTTCAGCAACTGTCTTCTGGTCAAACGTCCGTCTGTTTGGTCCGCCATGAAACACCTCCTTTTTCTGCCTCTGGTGAATTGAGTGCACTAGGCTGTGTCCCCCCTGCCGAGCCGCCGAACTCGGAGACGTCCTCAGATCGGCAGCGTCAGAGCCGCTGAAACCCCTAGCCTTTGACCCCGCCGAGAGTCAACCCCTGAACAACCCAACGCTGGGCCAAGGTGTAGAGAATGACCGGTGGCAGAGAACCAACGACCGCCGCGGCCATCATCCGACCCCAGAAGAAGACGTCTTCGACTGCCATGCTCGTGAGGCCGGCAGTGATCGTCTGGATATCCTTGTCGGTGTTGAAGACCAGGGCGTAGAGAAACTCGTTCCAGCTCAAGGTGAAGGAGAACAGAGCGACCACCATCAGTGCTGGCGCCGAAAGAGGAAGGGTGATACGTATGAGAACTGAGATTCTGTTGCAGCCATCCACTAATGCTGCCTCTTCTAACTCCAACGGCACGGTCTTGAAGTAGCCAACGAGCAGCCAGGTGCAAAAGGGGACTGTGAAGGTGAGGTAAGCCATGGTCAGGCCCTCCAGCGAGTTGAGCAGACCCAGCGTCCTCATGAGCTGGAAGAGCGGGATGAACAGCAGGGCGGGAGGTACCAGGTAGCTGTAGATTAGACTGCGCGCTGCAATGGTTCGTCCTCGAAAGTGGAGACGGACGATGGCGTAGGCTGCTAGCGACCCGATTATCATCGAAAGAAGGGTGGTGGAAGAGGAGACAATCAGGCTGTTCCTGAACTGGATGAGAAAGCGGGTCTGGAGGAATAGCTCCTGCCAGTGCAGCAAGGTAAACGTTGAGGGCACCAATCTCGCCACCGGCCCATAGATCTCGTCGTTGTTCTTAATGGAGGTGACTGTCATCCAGTAGAACGGGAAGACGGTCCACACCAGCAGGATCCCCATCACCACAATGGTCAAAGCTCTCCGCTGCCTGCTGTGTTTCATGAGACTATTCCTCCCTTAGCATCTGGCGAGTTAGAAAGAAGATGACCACCGCCAAGAAGGGAAAGAACATCAGCGGGATAGTGGCACCCAGTCCCAGGTTCTTGATCTCGATAGCTGTGGTGTAGGCCAGGTGGGGAAAGATTTCGGTAGCACCCTGGGGGCCGCCCCCGGTCAATACGTAGACGAACTGCATGTCGTTGCTGGTCCAGATGGTCGAGAGAAGGGCGACAATGATGATCACCGGCATCAAGTTGGGCAGCGTTATGCTCAAGTATCTGCGGACTGGGCCGGCACCATCGATAGCTGCCGCCTCGTACAGTTCCGTGGGGATCGCCGCCATGCCTGCCAGGAAGTTCATTATGTAGAAGGGAGTGCCCTGCCAGACTACGACCCCGATGACGGACTTCAATGCCAGGTTCAGGTCGGCGAGCCATAATATGTAATGGTCTGCCAGGCCAACCTGGAGAAGGGTCTGGCTCAACACCCCACTCAAATCGTCATAGATCCAGCGCCATGTATACGCGCTGATCACTACCGGTATCGACCACGGAAGAAACAGCAGCATACGCCAGAGGCTCACGGGTCGCAGTGCCTCATTCAGTGCAAGAGCTGCGATCATGCCAACTATCAGCTTGATGCCCACACCCGCGAGGGTATAGATGGCACTGTTGAGAGCGGCGCTGTGGAACTGCACGTTCCCCAACAACTTCTGATAGTTGGCCAGACCAATAAAATGACCTTCCCCACCTATCATCTTGGAGTTCATGCTGAGCCAGATGGCAGAGAAAAAGGGGTAAGCAATCAGCCCCAGCAGGACGGCCAGCATGGGCAATAGGAACAGATAGCTCAGGGCCCAGTCCCTGCCCATCACGTGAGCCACACGAGAGTATCGAGAGTCAGGCAAGCCGCTAACGGGGATGAGGTTCCGCTGATGGGTAGATACCGGTACTGCCATCGCTCCCTCCCGAGACATCAAAGACATGCTGCCATACCAAGAGCGGGGGGTCGTGGGTCAACGCCGGCGAGTGGCAAGGGACAGTTTCAACAATTGTCCATAGGAGCAATTATATAGAACAGATGGTGGGTCTGCAAGTGATCTTCGGGCCGGACAATACCCAACAAAGAGATAACAAGTGCACGCTGAAGTGAAGCGCGTCCCTGTCAGCGTGAGTGAAGGATCTCTCGCCACCTGTTCCCAGCAGGGTTTCGAGTTGCACTGGTGGCATGGTTCACAAGGGCGGGTAGATAGCGTTACAGTCTATTGCCAAGGTCACCCCCAGCCTCTCCTTCGTCACCCCCGCGAAGGCGGGGGTCCAGACGCCCCCTCTCCTCGTGAGGCCACTCCTCTACATCGCCGTGGACCCCTGGATGCCC
>DAHXJB010000103.1:0-1514 GCA_027372455.1 Chloroflexota bacterium
GATGAAACTGTTGATACCCTGGGCCACCCCTGTTGGCTCTCCGGTGAAAGGTCGCTCTCCGGCCTCGGCCGGAAAGGCCAGGGTGATGTTGGCCGCGGTGGCCGCCCCGTACAGTTGCTCGAGGCTGAGACGGGTGGGGTCGTACAACAGTAGGAGACTGCCGGTTACCGGGTTAATCTGGACGTGACGCACGCCCTCCATCTGAGACAGCGACTCGGCCAGCAGGCCCATGAACTCGGGAGTTCTGAGGGAGCTGTCGAGTCTAACCCTCACCCTGCCAGGGATGCCGTGAACTATGGTGGCTTTTCGTTCGCCTTGGTCATTCATGATTGCCTCCCACACTCTGGAGGGTGGCGTCATAAGTTCGTCGTTACGCTAGTGCTTCGACCAAATTGATTTCGATGAGTAGGGCGGGCGTGACGCTGTGCTCGCTCGTGTCACGTATCCCCCGCCGCCAAGCGCGCCCGATGGACCGGGCGGAGGGGCCCTGTGCCCCTCCCTACGGCGTCGACCTGAGGGACGACACAGTTACTTGGCCGGGGGCTGGGCCTGCGAGGCTGCCCTGCTTTCGGCTTCGTGCTCCGCTCGAGCCTCGGCGTATAGATCCTCCAGCGTTTCGCCCATCTCCGCGGTCATCTCTCTGGCTCGATCAGCGGCGGCCAGATAGCTTTTCATAGCTCGTCTCACCAATGGACGCATCTGCTGAGACCCGGACAGGACGGCGCCGACGCCCAGAGCAAACCCGACACCGGCGGCTGCACCCCCGAGCATCGTTTGCAGAAGGTTCGCCATAGGGACCTCCTGGGGTTTCGGACCCCCTTGCCGTGCAATCTTCCAAGCTGAGCTGAAGTAGCCATGTAGAAGCACAACAGTTGGTCGCAAGTTCCGTACCATTTCCAATTGACCTGAATCGGGACGCAACGCTAAACTGGTGATGGATTGATGCACTCGCGAGACCATCTGATGGCTGTGAGGCTGGCTCGATACGGGGGAATGGAGTGGTGGCAACGCCCTCGTCGGGCTGTTCGAAGTGAGGAGGGACTCGATGACATTGACCGGCAAGCGTGTTGCGGTTCTTGCCGAAGCCAACTATGAGGACCTGGAGCTGTGGTACCCGCTGTTGCGCCTCAAGGAGGCCGGTGCTGAGATCTTCGTGGTTGGAACCGGAAGCAGTGACAGCTACTTGGGGAAGCATGGAGTCCCGGTCAAGGTGGATGCCGAGGCGGACATGGTTGGGGCCGCGCAGTTCGACGCTGTGGTGGTGCCAGGTGGGTGGGCTCCCGATCGGCTGCGCCGCTATCCCTCGGTGTTGCGTCTCGTGAAAGAGGCGGACGAGCAGGGCAAGATCATCGGCTCCATTTGCCATGGACCGTCGGTGCTGATCTCAGCGCAGATCCTCAAGGGCAGAACCATCACCTGCGTAAAGGCTATCAAGGACGATGTGGTGAACGCCGGAGCCAACTACGTGGACAAGGAGGTGGTTCGCGATGGAAATCTGGTTTCCTCGCGAACGC
>DAHXJB010000105.1:0-5912 GCA_027372455.1 Chloroflexota bacterium
CCAGCTTTCTCACTTTGGACAAGCTGGGGAGCTTCCGATACGGCTCCGACGTGGTGAACATCGCGGCCGATGCCACGGTGCCCGGCGGACTTGGGAGCTTCGGCTACGATGACGAGGGTGTGCCGGCACAAAGGGTGCCGATCGTTCAGAACGGCGTTTTCGTCAACTACCTCACTTCGCGGGAAACGGCGTCGATCCTGGGCCAGCGCAGCAATGGCACCATGCGTGCCGGCGGCTGGAACCGGATACCGATCATCCGGATGACCAACCTCAATCTGGAACCTGGGCACTGGAGCCTGGAGGATCTGATCGCCGGCACCGACGAAGGGATCTTCATGGAGACCAACAAGAGCTGGAGCATCGACGACCGGCGTCTCAACTTCCAGTTTGGTACGGAGATAGCCTGGGAGATCAAAGGCGGAAAGCTGGGGACCATGTACAAGAACGCCACCTACACGGGGATCACCCCTCAGTTCTGGGGGGGATGCGACGCCGTCGGCCGGGAATGGACGGTATGGGGCGTTCCCAACTGCGGGAAAGGAGAGCCGATGCAGGTAGCCCACGTGGGGCACGGAGCTGCTGCCGCTCGCTTCAGAAACGTCCGCGTCGGCGTGATGGGTTAGGGGGGGCGGCGTGATAGGAGAGCAAAAGGTACGTGAGCTGACGGACGATCTGCTCCACTACTCAAGGGCGGATCAAACCGAGGTGGTGCTGGTGATCAACGAATCCGGCCTGACCCGCTATGCTAACTCGGCCATCCACCAGAACGTTCTTGAGAGCAACGCCGAGGTGAGGGTGCGGGCCGTCCTGGGCAAGAAGATCGGGGTCGCCACCTCCAATAGCCTCGCGCCCAACGATTTGCACCGCCTGGTGGACTCGGCCATTACTGTGGCGAGGCGCCAGCCGGAGAACCCGGACTTTGTGTCTTTGCCGTTACCCAGGCCGAACCAGCCATTGAATGGCTGCGACGACAGGACGGCCAACGCTACTCCTGAGGACCGCGCGAGGGTGGTTAGCACCATCTGCGCCCTGGCTTTGGACCAGCAGCTTTCGGCCGCCGGTGCACTACAGACCGGCAGCCGTGAGTACGCTGTGGCCAACTCTCTTGGAGTATTCGGCTACGATACTCAGAGCAGCGCAAGCCTCAGAGCCGTGGTGATGTCCGATACCGGCTCCGGTTACGCGGAGCGCAACAGCGTATTCTTTCAGGCTCTGGAACCGGAGGAGATGGCCAGGGAGGCCATAGACAAGGCGCTGAGGAGTAGAAACCCGGTGGACCTGCCCGCCGGCGAATACGTCACCCTGCTGGAGGAATACGCGGTCGCGGAGATGCTGCTCTACCTGGCTTACGTTGGACTGGGGGCTCTGTCGGTGCAAGAAGGCCGCAGCTTCATGAATGGCAAGTTTGGGCAGCAGATCGCGGATCCGAGGGTAGCCATCTGGGACGATGGATGGGATCCTCGAGGTTTCCCCTGGTCTTTTGATTTTGAGGGTGTGCCCAAGCAGCGAGTGGAGATGATATCCCGTGGGATCGCGAATGCCGTGGTGTACGATAGCTATACGGCCCAGCGCGAGGGCAAGGAATCAACCGGCCACGCCCTGCCGGCCCCGAATCCCTACGGGCCGATGCCGATGAACCTCTTCATGGGGACAGGAGACGCCACGAAGGCGCAGATGCTGGCTTCGGTGGACAGGGGACTGTGGGTAACCAGGTTTCACTACGTGAACGTGGTGCATCCCACACAGACGATCCTGACGGGGATGACCCGGGATGGCACCTTCTTGATCGAGAATGGGGAGATCGTCGGCCCGATCAAGAACCTTCGGTTTACCCAGAGTGTCCTTGAAACCCTCTCGAACGTAAGGATGATCGGCAAGGAGGCCCGTTTTGCCCACTCCGACGAGTCGGCCGTCGTGGCCCCAGCGTTGTTGGTGGATTGCTTTCGCTTTACTGGAGCGACGCAATTCTAAGGAGGAACAAGGAGAAGTGACGGATGCTACCTTCCTAGCGCTGGGTCCTGATCTCAGCACTCAGCACCCAGCACCCAGCACTTCGCGGTGATGGACTACGACGAGCTTGAGAAGAGATTGGGTGTGCAGTTGCCGGATCGGGACCTTACCCGGCAGGCCATGGTTCACACCTCATATCTGAACGAGAATCCAGGCCTTGCCCCGGCCTCCAACGAGAGGCTCGAGTTTCTGGGCGACGCGGTCCTCGGTGCAGTGGCGGCTGACTACCTGTATCGCACCTTTCCCGATCTGCCTGAAGGCGAGTTGACCAGCCTTCGATCGGCAGTCGTCCGTGCCAGGTCGCTGGCCGGCTGGGCGAGGCAGCTGCAGTTGGGCGAGCTGTTGCTGCTGGGCAAGGGCGAGGAGGCCCACGGGGGGCGCGAGCGTGAGGGCCTACTGGCGGCGGCCTTCGAGGCGCTGATCGCCGCTGTCTACCTGCAGCACGGCTACGAAGGGGCGACGAAGGTTCTCAACCTGTTCGTGCCGGCCGCGATCGAATCGGTCATCCGACGCCAGGCCGCCGTCGATGCCAAGTCTGAACTGCAGCATCGTTGCCAGGCAGCGCTGCAGGCCACTCCTGCTTACAGGGTGTTAGAGGTTTCTGGCCCTTCCCACAAGCCGGTTTACACGGTCGAGGTGCTGGTGGACGAAAGGGTGTTGGGCCAGGGCACCGGGCGCAGCAAGCAGGCCGCGGAACAGGCTGCAGCGACCGATGCGCTGCAAAGGCTGGAGAGTGGGGGATGGACCCCCTGAGTTCCTATCGACCACTCACCCTCATCAATTTCTCACTCAACTGAGGTCCTCCTTGCATCTCAAGCGTTTGGAACTTCTTGGTTTCAAGAGTTTTGCGTCCAAGACTGTCTTGGATCTGGACCGGGGTATCACTGCCGTGGTGGGACCTAACGGGAGCGGCAAGAGCAACCTGGTGGATGCAATCCGGTGGGCCCTGGGTGAACAGAGCCTGAGGGCGGTGCGAAGCCGAAAGAGCGAGGAGGTTATCTTCGCCGGTAACGCACGAAGGGCAGCGGTGGGCATGGCCGAGGTTACCCTTGTCTTCGACAATTCCGATGGCACCATGCCTGTGCCCTTCGCCGAGGTATCCATCACTCGTCGCCAATACCGATCGGGAGAAGGGGAGTACCTGATCAACCGGACTCGTGCCCGCCTGAAAGACGTGGTGGAACTGCTGACCCACGCCAGTCTCGGTCCCGATTCCTACGCTGTCGTGGGGCAAGGGGCGGTGGATGAGGTGCTGTTGCAGAGACCCGACGAGCGACGTGCTCTGGTGGAAGCGGCCGCCGACATCAGCCGCTATCAACTGAAGCTGAAGGAGAGCCTGGACCGGCTGACGGAGACCGAAACGAACATCCAGCGGGTTGAGGATATCCGAGGGGAGATATCGCCGCGCTTGTCGAAGCTGCGGACCCAGGCCCACCGAGCTCAGCGACATGAGCAACTCAGCGGGCGGCTGAAGGAGATGGTGCAGTGGCGCTACCTGCTGGAGACCCGCCACGCGCGAGAAGCTGCCGCTGCTAGTCTGGGACGAGAGGAGGGGCTCTCATCTCGACTGTCCGAGCTCGCCCGGGCTCAGGAGGCCTCGCGCCAGCGGGCGAGCCTGCTGAGGAACCGATTGCGGGATGAGGAAACGGCTCTGGAGGCTGATCGAGAGCGCTTGAATGGTCTACGGCTAGCCCGTGCCAAGAGCGAGCGGGAGGCGGCGCTTCTGCAGGAGCGAGAGGCAGCCTATCGGCGCCAGGTGACGGAAGCCGAGGATGAGTTGGCTCGTGCTCGGAAGGAGCGGACGGATCTGGAGGCGGAGATCAAGAGGCTGGAGACCCAGCGGTCCGACCTGGTGGCTCGGGAGGCTGGGGTCCGCGGGGCGTTGGCGCCGGTGGAGGCCGAGCGGCAGAAGCTCACATCGGAGCTTCGACTGTTACAGTCCCAATTGGATCGGGTGTTGAGCGAGCGACAGGCCGCGGCAGCCCGACGGTCGGAGCTGCAGGAACGGAAGAACCATCTGGAGAGGGAGCTGCACAGGGCCGAGGGGGTGCGAATCGAGAGCCTGAAGGTGGCTCAGGAGGCCACGGAGCGGCTGGCTAGACTGGAGGAACAGGCTGGCGCCGCTCAGGAAGTGGTGAAGAGGCTGCGTGCGGAGCTCGGTGGGGTGGATGCCCGGCGCCAGAAGTCTCAAGATGAGCTGAAGAGCGTGGCCGCGGAGCTGGAGGTGGCCCGCAAAGAGGAGAGGCAGGCCTGGGAGCGAGATAGCAGCCTGGAGAATCGTCTCTCCCTGCTGAAGTCGCTGCGGGAAGAGCACCGAGGTATTCCCTCGGGGGCCAAGCTGCTTCTCGAATCTCGACTGCCAGGGATTCGTGGAACCCTGGCAGCGATGATCAGAGTACCCGAGGAGTATGTCACGGCCGTGGGCGCGGCGCTGGGTGGTGCCCAGGGCTACGTGGTATCCGAGGGTTTCCAGGAGGGGTTGGAGGCTCTGCAGTTTCTCTCCAAAGGCAAGGGGCGAGCTACCATAGCACCTCTGCGACTGAAGAAGGATGATACTCCCCAGACCCTCGTTTCCGAGTTTCGCTCCCGGTTGAAGGATCTCCTCGGAGGAATCGCCTTTCATGGGCTGGCGGCGGATCTGGTGTCTTGCCCCGAGGAGGCCCGGGAGCTGGCGGCCCGCTATTTGGGCTTGAGTCTGGTGGTGGAAGATATCTCCGATGCCCTGGAGCTGTACCAACGTCTGACCAATCTTTCTGACGGCCGGGTCCCCTTCCAGGTGGTGACGCGTGACGGGCGACTGCTACGCGCCAGGGGTGACCTGTCGAACTCCCAGAATGGCGAGAAGGATGGCGGGCTGGTGGCTCGCGAGACGGAGCTGGCCTCGGTGTCGGAGTCGGCGCAGAAGGCTCGAGCCTTGTTGGCCGAAGCCAAGAGCAAGGTGTCTCGCCTGGACGGGATTCAGGCGGAGCTTTCCAGGGTGGTCAATGCCGCGGTGGCCGAGGCGTCGAGGTTGCAGAAGGAGATCGACAAGCAGAGCGCTGCCGCGGGGGAGTTCTCTTCCCAGTTGGCGAAGCAGGAAGCCTCTATCGAGTGGCACCGCTCACGGGCGGCGACGGCGGAGCAGGAGGCTGCCCAGAGTCGGCTGAGGCTGGGGAAGGCTCAGGAGGAACAGTCGGTTGGCGCGGCGCGAGAGTCGGAGATCCAGGGGAGGGCCGAGGAGTTGCGGGAGGATGTGGCGGCTCAGCAGGCTCTGGTCTCAGAGACGAACGGCCGCCTATCCCGTTTACAGTCGGAGCTGATGGGAAGCCAGAGCAGGTTGCGAGAGTTGGATGCCAGAAGGTCCGCTCTGGCCGATGCACTTAAGCGGGCTGAGGATCGATTCAATCGGCAGGAGGAGAGAGTAGTTCAACTCTCCAAGGCTCTGACCCAGTTGACCGAGGGCCCGGGGACCGCACTGCCCGCTTCGATGCTGGAGGAGCTGGAGACCGTCGAGAAGTCTGTGGCCGGGCAATCGGCTCAGGTGGCCCGGTTGAGAGAGCAGAGCAGCGCGGCAGATGCGGAGCTGGAGTCCATTTCTGACGACATGGAGGTGGCTCGGGGGGAGAGCGCCGAAATCCGGTCCAAGAGCCAGCGTGTCTCGGTAGAGCTGTTGGCACTTGTGCGGGAGGCTGCCCACGACTCGGGGTTGGAATGGGCGCAGGAGTCCGGAGAGGCGGAGCTCACGATCCCACATCTATTGGATCTTGCCGACCAGATGATCGAATGGCTCGGCAGCGCGCTGTCGGAGATGCCGACGGACGGCTTTCCAGAGACCCTGGCGGCGGCCACGGAGAAGGTGGAAACCCTCAGGCGAGAGCTTCAGTCGCTCGGCACAATCAATGCTGAGGCCCCGGAGGAGTATA
>DAHXJB010000131.1:0-2166 GCA_027372455.1 Chloroflexota bacterium
GGTCGGCGCCGATGGTCTCCTGAGCGGCCCACAGCTTGATGCCATATTTCTCCCCCAGCAGTGGATAGCAGGCGACCGTGTCGAGATCCTCACCCATCAGGAGGGCACCGATGTGCTTGCGCAGGAAGAAGGTCTCCAGGCAGACGGGCTCTCCATCGGCATAGCGAAGACGGACGATCTTGCAGACCTCGGTCCCCGCAGCCAACTGCAGGGAGGCTGCCTCCTCCTCCGGAGCGGGGACGAAAGCTGCCTCGATCAACTTGCTGCCTGGCTCGAAGCCCTTCCGTTGGGCCATCTGGTAGAAGCCCGGCAGCTCGGATAGATCCTCCTGAATCGGTGTGGGTGCGACGAAAGTACCCTTGGCCACCTTCCTGTAGACGAGCCCCTCGTTGGCCAGGGACTGAAGGGCCTGCCGCACGGTGGAGCCGCTCAGTCTGTACCGCTCCTTCAACTCCTTCTCCGTGGGCAGGCGATCGCCGGGCTTGAGCGAGCGGATCTGATCCCTCAGAACTCGTTCCAGCTGTAGATGGAGTGGTATTCGGCTAGTGCCGTCGATCATGGTTGAACCCTGGGTATCTGAATGGACACATGTTATTGTCCCACCGGCGGCGGCGTCAATGGAATCTATTGAATCGATTATACGAAGTATTGACATCCCATGGGGGGCCGTGTACATTGCTCTCGATCCGTTCCTCGCCGCGCTGGAATCCACCGACGGACAACCCTTCCGAGTTGACCGGATACCAAGGAGGTGATCAATGGAAGCCCAGGCCAAGTTTCTGGTGGACACCAATCAGTTGAAGACCGTCATTCCATTCGAATCCTGGGGCAATCCCAAGTTCGTCGAGGCCGCAGCGAAGAAGTAAGCAGTTCTGACCTAACCCCCCAACCCCCCTTCCCTATGGGGGAAGGGGGGAGAGGTTAGCACGGCTCAACTCTGTCTAGGAGAGTCTCTATGATCGGTGCCGACTTGGTAGCTCAGACCCTGAAAGCCCACGGGGTCACCTTCCTCTCAGCCTTGGTAGGGAACGGGATCAATCCCGTTCTGCACTCGGCCCGTAGGGAGGGGCTAAGGGTAATTGACACTCGAAACGAGCAGACCGCTTCTTACATGGCCGAGGTGTACGGGCGATTCACCGGACGGGTAGGTGTGTGCGGCGTCAGCGCCTCGGTTGGGCATACCAATGCCCTCACCGGCCTGCTCAACGCACGGTTCGATGGAGCCCCCGTGCTGTTGATCTCCGGCTCCGCCGACCATGCTTTCAGCGACAGAGGCAAGTTTCAGGACTTCGATCAGGTGGCAGCGGCCGCCACGGTGTGCAAGTATGCTCGTCTCGTCGACCGCCCGGAGAAGATCCCCTTCTACATCCACGAAGCCCTGGCGCACGCCACCAGCGGCCGGCCGGGGCCGGTGCATCTCACCATCCCTCAAGACGTGCTCGATGCCGAGTTGGCGGGAATGCCTGCCGCCTCGCTAGGAACTACCGACTGCGGAATGGTGCGTCCCAACTGTTCGGCATCACCAAGACTGGTGCAGGAGGCGGCCGCCGCCGTTGCTAAGGCCGAGAGGCCCCTTCTAGTCGCCGGGAGTGGCGTTTACTATGCTCATGGGGAGGAGGCGCTGTCCCGCTTCACGGCGCTAACCCGAATGCCCGTCGTAGTTCCCATCTGGGATCGGGGCTCTGTTTCTACCCAATCACCGCAGTTCATGGGGGTGATCGGCGCCGCATCGGGCAACCCGGCCATCCTCGAGGATGCGGACCTGATACTGCTCGCCGGGGCCAGAGTGGATTACCGGCTGGGCTACCTACAGCCGCCTGCCGTCCGCTCCGACGCTCGGGTCATCCGCATCGATGTCGACCCTCTGGAGTTGCGACAGGGGATCGATCCCCATCTGGCCCTTCAGGGAGACCCACGGTCGGTGCTGGAGCAGCTTTCGGGGCTGCTGGTCGACGCGGATCTGGCCGGCCACTCCGCATGGCTGGAGGAGGTCCGCCGCCGAGACGGGGTCTTCCGGAACCGATGGCAGCCCGACATCTACCATGCTGAGGGGGTAACCGGCTGGCACGTGGTCGAGGCGCTGCGCCCATTCATTCAGGGGGATACCGTGCTGGTTGTCGACGGCGGAAACATCGGCCAGTGGGCGCACATGGTGCTTGCAGATCG
>DAHXJB010000147.1:0-4066 GCA_027372455.1 Chloroflexota bacterium
TCTTGGAGAGCGCGTTGGTCCCGGCCACCCTGCCCACGCCCCAGCCCCCGCGGCCCCCGGCCAGGCCATCGCCCCAGCCCGCGGCCAAGTCCACGCCCACGCGCAAGCCCACTCCAAAGATCGCCTGAGCGGTGATGAAGTAGGGAGTTCTCTATGACACCAACTGGATCAGATCCAAGCACTATTCTCTTTCACCTGGTCGCCACCTGGCTATTGATGCTGGTGGTTCCCGTTGCGATCTGGATGGCTGTCTACTATGCCTGGTTGAAACGGCGTTGGGAGCCGCACTTCAGGCAGGCTGAGGAGGCTGAGCGCCAGGCCGGTCGGGTCTGAAACCAGCCATCAGCAGAGGGCCGTACCGACGAGGAGGTGCAAGATTGGCCGACCAGAGCCGTCTCTACCCGGATGTGGTGTATTTCAATGGATCGGTCGTCACGATGGACGACGCGAACCCAACAGTGGAGGCCGTTGCCACACTGGGCGACAAGATTGTGGCGACTGGCTCCGACCGTGAGGTCAGGGGGCTCGCCGGACCGAAGACGAAGCTGGTGGACCTAGCCGGCAGGACGATGCTGCCGGGACTGATCGAACCCCACAACCACTTCAGTATGTACAGCCTCTCGGGAATACTCAATGTGCCTCTGGCCAGCCCACCCATGGGCCGGATTGCCGACATGGCCGACCTTGTGGAAGCGCTCAGGGAGCGGGCGATGGCGACCCCTGAGGGCGGGTGGGTGCAGGGCATCGGCTACGATGACACCCTTCTGGCCGAGAAGCGTCATCCCACCCGCTACGACCTGGACAGGGTTTCGACAGGCCACCCAGTTTGGATCACGCACGTCTCCGGTCACCTGGCGGTGGCGAACTCCCTGGCCCTGGCGATGGCGGGCATCACCAGAGACACGCCTCAGCCCGAGGGTGGGGTCATCCGGAAGGACGCTGCCACGGGGGAGCCGGACGGCGTGCTCGAGGAATCGCCGGCCCAGCTTATGGTGTCGCGACTGCTTCCGGCGATCGACCTTGAGCGGCGAGTGGAGCTGATGGGCCAGGCCGCCCGGCGCTACCTGGAGGCCGGGGTCGCCTCATGCTACGACGCCGGGGTGGGCTTCGGCTCGGCCGATGACATTGTAGGCTACCAGCTGGCGGTGGCCGGCGGGAAAGTGCCCTTCCGGGTCACCATGATGATTCTCTACGACATGATCGTGGGAAAGAATGGTGAGAAGACCACCTTCCTCACCGGCTTCGGCAGTGACCGTCTCAAAATCGGACCGTGCAAAATCATCGCCGATGGCTCCATCCAGGGCTACACCGGATGGCTCACCAAACCGTACTACGTCCCATTCAAAGGCGATTCCTCCTATCGGGGCTACCCGGTCACTCCACCCGAGAAGCTGAAACAGCAAGTTCTGGCTGCTCACAGGGCCGGCTTTCAGATCGCGATTCACGCCAACGGGGATGCTGCCATAGATGCGGCCCTGGAGGCTTACCGGCTGGCGCAGGAAAGGTATCCCCGACCCGATGCCCGCCACCGGATCGAGCACTGCCAGATGGCGCGGGAGGATCAGCTCGACGCCATCGCGGAGTTGGGGGTCAGCCCTTCCTTCTTCGTCTCCCACACCTACTACTGGGGCGATCGCCACAAGGCGATCTTCATGGGTCCCGAGCGGGCAGTGAGAATGAGTCCGTTGAGATCTGCCGTGAAGCGCGGCATTCGGTTCAGCATCCACTCCGACTGTCCCGTGACGCCGGTCTCGCCGCTGTTCTGTGTGGGCGCGGCGGTGAATCGGGTCAGCACAGGCGGAGAGGTGATCGGGCCGGAGCAGCGGCTGACGCCGCGTGAGGCGCTGAAGGCCGTGACCATTGACGCTGCCTGGCAGAACTTCGAAGAGAAGATCAAGGGCTCCATTGAGGTCGGGAAACTGGCCGACTTCACGGTGGTGGCCGAGAACCCGCTCGAGGTGGCACCGGAGAAAATCAAGGACATCTGGGTAGAGCAGGTGATCGTCGGAGGCGAAAGCACCTTCGACGCCCGCTAGAGAAAACGCGCGGTTTCCCCCACATTACTGCCTCTGAAGGCGATGCGCTCCTCCTATCGCTCCGCGGCCCGTGTTGCCTCACAATTGAATCTTACCGAAGGCCATTCATTGCCTCATAATCGGGCCTTACCGAGGCAGACCATCTGTTCTAGTTGCAGGGCGGGTTGCCGATCGGCCTGCGCGGTCTCCTGCAGGCTATCCAGCGGGTCCTATCGGTATGGTCAGGGCGAGTCTAACGCCCGAGGGGTTGGCTTTCCAGGTTGTTGGGAACTCTCATCCCGCCCAGGCCGGAACAGGATGGGATGAGGCACGTCTCGGGCAGTGGCTGTCCGTGCCTGGGGAAGGTCAGTCGCCCCCATCCTCAGACAACGGCCTGTCGGTCTGTAGCCGCCACGGCACGCTGGCCAGGCTGCAAGTCCGCATGCCGACCCACCCGCAAGTCCCAAAGCTGCTCCAGCTCGGCCTCCAGGCGACGCCTGAGGCCCAGCGGCCCCCACTGGGCCATCAGTGCGTCAAAGTGGGCCTTGGCTTCCCCCTGCATGGCTCCCGCCGCCACGGCTCGTCGGTAGGGGGTCCTCGGCACGTCGTACTTCTTGCGCACCTTGGCGCCTTCCCGCTCCTTGCCAACGAGCTTCATCACCGGTAGGAAGCCGTTCACCTCCAAGCGCACCAGTTCGTACACGTGCCTCATCTGAGTCAGGGCGGCCGTGCTCTCGTAGCGATCGTAGCCGATGAGCCCTCGTACTACGCTCCAGTTCTTCTGCTCCACGTGGGCCTGATCGTCCTTGTGGTAGGCACGGCAACGGGTGAAGGTGATCTCCTCCCGCCTGCACCACTTGACCAGGTGCTCGTTGATGAACTCCGATCCGTTATCGGAGTCGATGCCCAGGAGTGGGAAGGGCAGCCTGGTCCGAAGGCGCTCAAGGGCAGCGAATACGGCCCTCTGGCTCTTGTCTATTACAGCATCACATTCGGTCCAGCCGGTGGCTATGTCTACCATGTCCAGGGTGCACAGGTAGCTGCCGGCTGTCGTGGTGCCACAATGGGCCACCAGATCGATCTCCACAAATCCTGGTCGCTCTTCGTCCCAAGGGGTGAAGGTGCGCACCGGCACCTGCTTCTTCAGGAGGCTGCCGGGCCTGGTGATGGAGCGTCCCTTGGGCCTCTCCGCCATCCGAGCCGTCCTCAACCTCCTGTCGATGGTGGCCGCACTCATCGATAGCAGGGCTCTCCGCTCCTCCTCGCTCAAGGCCAGCGCCCCTTCCCTCTCCAATGCCGGCACCAGCTCCGCCATGAAGGGAGCCAGGCGCTTGCCACAGATCCAGCCCGTCGCCTCCGCCGCCACCATCAACGCCCCTACCACCCTCGGCCCATACACCAGTGGATGGCCGCCCGCGCTCACTCGGTACACACCTCGTGGCGGACCATGCCGCAAGAGCGCGATGGCGTACTTGCGGTGATAGTCCGTTAGGGCCACGAACTCGTCCAGCAGACGCTCCTTCTCCTCCCGATCCGCCGCCAAGTAGCGGCCTCGTACCTTCGCTGCTACGTCGTGCTTACTCCGCTGCTCCACACCCATCTCCAAGCTCCTGAAAGTAAGATGGATTGTGAGGCAACGACCCTGCCCCGGGTAAGATTATTTGTGAGGCAATGCGGGGAGTTGACAAGACCACCATCGACCCAGAGAGGCTTCCCTATGAAATGGTACCCTCGGATACTGGATAGCATCAAGGCCGCTGTCCCCTTCCTGAATGTGAGCCAGACGATCAACCTGGCCCTGCTGGTAAGCG
Organism: Chloroflexota bacterium; assembly: GCA_027372455.1. GTDB lineage: Bacteria > Chloroflexota > UBA6077 > UBA6077 > UBA6077 > JAJYNT01. Next base: position 3,827 of record DAHXJB010000147.1, read on the forward strand.
CCATCCTGGCCAAACGCACCCTCAATCTCTCTGAGTTAGCAAGGGCCTATCCGACGCCTAACGAGCGGCGGGTCGAGTGTCCCAAACATGACCTGTTGCACCGACTCAAGCGGCTCAGCCGCTTTCTGGGCAACGAGCGGGTCGATGACGTCGCCGTGCAGGCGGCCCTTATCCCCCACACTATCGGCCGGTTGGGGAACCCTCGCTGGCTGGGGCTGGCCATCGATTGGACCATGTTCG
>DAHXJB010000173.1:0-3349 GCA_027372455.1 Chloroflexota bacterium
CAAGCGTCACGACTACCAGCCGCGGCACACAGGCGGGAGGGTGGGGGTGATCACAGCCGGGACCTCCGATGTGCCGGTGGCTGAAGAGGCCCGCATCGTGGCGGCTGAGATGGGTTGCGAGACCTATGCTGTCTACGATGTCGGGGTTGCTGGGATCCACCGCCTTTTCGCTCCCCTTAAGGCGCTTATCGATGATTCTCGTGTGGACGTTCTGGTGGTGGCGGCCGGAATGGACGGTGCCTTGCCCTCTGTGGTGGCAGGGTTGGTGGACGTGCCGGTCATAGGCCTGCCCACGTCGGTGGGATACGGCCTGGGCGGGCAGGGAACCGCCGCCTTGATGTCCATGCTCCAAACCTGTTCCCCCGGGCTCACTGTGGTGAACATCGATAACGGCGTTGGGGCCGGCGCTACCGCGGGGTTGATAGCGAATCGTGCCGCGAGCGGGCGAACCTCCAGTTAACCCTTTTCTGTTCAGAGCAGAATGGAGCGGGCGCTCACAAAGGAGTCTAGGTGATGTATCAAATTGTCTCTCGCGAAGATCTTGCACCCCGTATCCACCTCTTCCGCATAGCAGCGCCGTTCGTGGCCCGCAAGGCTCTGGCCGGCCAGTTCATCATCCTCCGCATCGACGAGGCTGGCGAGCGCATTCCTCTCACCATCGCCGACTACGACCGGGAGTTGGGTACGGTTACCGTGGTCTTCATGGAGGTCGGCAAGACCAGCACTAAGTTGGCTGGCCTTCAGGCCGGTGATAGTCTGGCAACTTGCGTGGGTCCCCTTGGGGTTCCAACGGAGGTCGAGGGATTCGGTACGGTATGCTGCTTGGGAGGAGGCTTTGGTACGGCTACCATATTCCCCATAGCCAGAGCGATGAAAGAGGCTGGCAATCGGGTGGTTTCCATCATAGGCTTCCGAAGTGGGGATCTGCTCTTTTGGGAAGACAAGATGCGCTCGGTCAGCGACGAGGTTATCGTCACCACCGACGATGGTAGCTACGGCCGGAAGGGACTGGTGACGGAGCCGCTGAAGGAGCTGTGCGAGGCCGGCAAAATCGACCGTGCGGTGGCGATTGGTCCCATCCCGATGATGAAGTTCGTTTCCCGGACCACAGAGCCCTTCAACGTTCCTACGATGGTGAGCCTGAATCCGGTGATGGTGGATGGCACCGGAATGTGCGGCGCCTGTCGCGTTTCGGTGGGAGGCGCCACTAAGTTTGTATGCGTCGATGGCCCCGATTTCGATGGCCATCTAGTTAACTGGGATGAGTTGGCGGCTCGCAACCAGATCTATCGGGAGAACGAGAAGCTGGCGATGGAGCTGTGGCAGTGCTCTACCTGTGCCGAAGAGGCCGGGGATCGGCAGGAGAAGGGGGTGCGGGCCTAATGGCAAAACTTGATCTCAATCGACAGCCGATGCCCGCTCAGGATCCCGACGCGAGGAGTCGAAACTTCAACGAGGTGGCCCTGGGATATTCGGAGCAGCAGGCGTTCGCGGAGGCTGAGCGCTGTCTGCAGTGCAAGAACCACCCATGCACCGAGGGCTGCCCCGTCAACGTGGAAATACCTCAGTTTATCGAGGCACTCCGATCAGGCGACCTGGCCGCGGCGGTGGTGGCGCTTAAGCGGAAGAACAATCTCCCGGCGATCTGCGGTAGGGTTTGCCCCCAGGAGACCCAGTGCGAGTCCATGTGCCTCGTCGGCAAGAAGGGTGCACCGCTGGCCATCGGCCGGCTGGAGCGGTTCGTGTCCGATTGGGCTTTGGCCCAGAACGGCAAGAACGGTACGGAGAAGATCGACCCCCGGTCGCTGCCGCTTGCAGGATGTGGAAAGGTGGCCGTGATCGGCGCCGGACCGGCCGGGCTCACGGCGGCCGGCGACCTGGCGAGAATGGGTCACAAGGTCACGATCTTCGAGGCGTTGCATGTTCCGGGTGGGGTGCTCAGCTACGGCATCCCCGAGTTCCGATTGCCCAAGCACATAGTCAAGGCAGAGGTGGACTACGTGGAGTCGCTGGGTGTCGAGATCCTCTGCGACATGGTGTGCGGGAAGGCCTTCACCGTGGACGAGCTGTTCGAGGAGTTCGGCTACGACGCCATCTTCCTGGGCACGGGTGCTGGATTACCCAGCTTCATGGGTATCCCTGGTGAGAACTCCAACGGGGTGTACTCGGCCAACGAGTTCCTGACCCGCAGCAATCTGATGAAGGCCTACCTTTTCCCCAACTACGACACCCCCATCATTCGGGGCAAGCGTGTGGCCGTGGTGGGGGGCGGCAATGTGGCCATGGACTCTGTCCGCACCGCCAGGCGGCTGGGGGCCGATCTGGCTGCCATCATCTACCGGCGCTCCCGGGTCGAGATGCCGGCCCGGCTGGAAGAGGTGGAGCACGCCGAGGAGGAGGGGATCGAGTTCCATCTCCTGACTAATCCCCTTCGCATTTTGGCCGACGAGAAGAACTGGGTGAAGGGTATCGAGTGCCAGAAGATGGAGCTGGGCGAGCCGGATGACAGCGGTCGACGGCGGCCGGTTTCCATACCCGGTTCGGACTACCTCCTCGAGGTCGACACGGTGATCATGGCGATCGGCACCAGCCCGAATCCCCTGGTGCCCAGAAGCACGCCGGGGCTCGAGACCACCCGCCACGGCACGGTGGTGGCCGATGAGTTCACCGGACAGACCACCAAGGAGGGCGTCTTCGCCGGTGGGGACGTAGTGACGGGCGCCGCGACGGTCATTTCGGCCATGGGCGCCGGCAAACGGTCGGCGGTTGCCATCGACGAGTACGTTCGAGCGAAGGTCGCGGCTAGAGCCAGGTAGGTGGCTTGGTTCCAGTGCTGGTTCAGGAGCAGCGTGGCGATTGATCCTTAAATATAGTGAAGCCCTTGACTGGATCATGTCTTTCTGGGGACCGAGCCGTACGAAGGCGGAGGAGAAAGTCCTTCGCCCGCTAAAGGTGCCTCGCATGCGGGCCCTCCTCGGGCGGTTGGGTTCTCCCCACCTGAAGTACCCATGCATCCTGGTGGCCGGCACCAAGGGGAAAGGCTCCACTGTGGCCTTCATTGCCGAGGGGCTGAAGGCGGCAGGGTATCGGGTCGGCCGCTACACCCAGCCCCACCTGATCGACTGGCGGGAGCGTACTTGGGTCGATGGCAGTGAGATCCGTCCGGAAGAGGTGGCTGCCCTCGTGGAGTGGATCAAACCCGAGGTCGAAACCCTTCACGAGGAAACCAGGGAACTGGGCGGCGTCACTACCTACGAGGTGGGAACCGCCCTCGCCCTGGGCTACTTCGCGGAGCAGCAGGTTGACGTCGCTGTGTTGGAGATGGGGGTTGGGGGTCGCCAGGATGCCC
>DAHXJB010000187.1:0-10563 GCA_027372455.1 Chloroflexota bacterium
GGCGCAGGGCGCATCTCCCGGGCGACTATCGGATCCGCGAGGGCGTGCAACTGTGAGGCGCTGCTGGAGGTAACGTAGTTGCCGAGCCACAAATCCAGGAGCAGGCCGAGGGCTGCGAGCAACCCGAGGACGAGGACCGCCACAATCGCCGTGAGTTGAACGCCTAGCGGCCATGCCCTCCAGAACTTGTATCTGGATCCTTCCCTCAACTCGATCACACCCGCAGGGTGTAGCCGACGCCGCGGACCGTTTGGATCAGCTCGCGGTGCGGCCCCAGCTTCTGTCGCAACGCGCTAACATGGACCTCGACAACGTTGGTCTCGCCTTGGAAGTCGTAGCCCCAGACCCGATCTATGATGGTGCCGCGGCTCAGGATCTGACGGGGGTGGCGCATGAGGAATTCGAGAAGGTCGAACTCGCGGGGAGTCAGCAGGATGGTCTCCCCGTCCAGGGTGACATCTCGCGTGTCCCGGCGCAGAGAGAGCGGCCCGAAGCTGAGGATCGGAGCGACCTCGGGTGTGCGCCGCCGTAGCACGGCGCGACTACGGGCCAGAAGCTCCTTGAACTTGAATGGTTTGGGCAGGTAGTCGTCGGCGCCGAGGTCGAGGCCCCGGACTCGGTCGTCGACCTCGCCCCGAGCAGTGAGCATCACCACCGGAACGTCACTCTGCAACCGAATCTGGCGCAGCACGGCGAAGCCGTCGATCTCCGGCAGCATCACGTCCAACACCACGAGGTCTGGCTTCAGGCGGTGGAATTCGTCGAGGCCCTGCCTGCCGTTTCCGGCGACGGCGACCTGGTACCCTACGTAGGATAAACCCATGCTGACGAACTCCGCGATGGTCTCCTCATCCTCGATGACGAGCACCTTGACTCCCGTACCATCGTTCCGATCTGTCGTTGGCGTGGCCGCGTTCCCTTCGGCCTCGGTCTCGCGTCGCTCTGACATTGGCGCTCCTTCCCCTTTATCTCCAGGCAAGCATCGGAAAACCTCCGGCAGTCCCGCCCGCGAGGCTGCTCTCGGTAGCGTCACGCCCTGAGAGCCGCGAGGAAAGCGGCATGAAGGCTGCGCTCACTCGCGTTCGTCCCTTCTGGACATGTCCGGAGGTTGACTGGGGGTATCTACTCATAGCGCAGGGCCTCTATCGGGCTGAGGCCGGCTGCCCGATTCGCCGGGTAAGCCCCGAAGAAAACGCCGATGGCACTCGAGACGCCGAAGGCCATGACGATGGCGCCGGGATCCACAGCGGTCTGCATCTTCTGTCCATTGAAGGTCATGCCCGAGATCAGGTGCGAGATACCCACCCCGACCAGGATCCCGATGATGCCACCCGTTATGCTCACCACCACCGACTCCACCAAGAACTGGGCCAGGATGTCCCGACGCTTGGCCCCGATGGCTTTTCGGATGCCGATCTCCCTGGTCCGCTCTGTAACCGAGACCAGCATGATGTTCATGATACCGATGCCGCCCACCATCAGGGAGATGCCCGCGATGGCTCCCAAGAGCAACGTCATGACCCCGGTGACCTGGTTGGCCGTAGCCAGCATATCATCCTGGCTGCGAATGATGAAGTCGTCCTGGGCCGTCTTGTGCCGCTGGCGCAGCAGCTCCCCGATCTGCTGGACTGCCGCGCCCATAACCTTCTGGTCCGAGTCGGTTAGCTCGACGTTGATGATGGAGACTTTGTGCCCGCCGGAATTGGTCCGCTGAACCACCACCCTCTGCTGCAAGGTGGTCAGCGGCATCAAGATGGTGTCGTCCTGGTTGCCCAGGGCCTGCGCGCCCTTGGGCTCCAGCACTCCTACCACGAGGAACTTGAGCTTTGCATTGTTAGGGAGCCCTATGCCGACCTGCTGGTCGACCGCGTTCCCGTCCGGGAAAAGCTCGTCCGCCACGTTGCTACCCAGCAGCACCACCCGGGACCCCGTGTCCATATCCTCCTGGGTGATGAACCGTCCGTCGGCGACGTGCCAGTTCCGCACCTCCTCATACTCGGGCGTGACGCCCGTGATGTGAGTGTTGACGTTAGTCCGGCCTGCTATTACCTGACCAGGGGAGCCTGCCTCCGGGGCTACGGCTACGACCTCGGGGACAGCACCAGGCACCGCGATTGCCTCAGCGTCCTCGAGTGTGAGTGAGGGTGCGGTGCCTGCTGCCTGCTTCACACCCGCCGTCTGAGCCGCACCGGGGCTGACGAAGAGCAGGTTAGTCCCCATTCCCTGGATCCGGGCATCCACCGAGTCTTGAGCACCACGCCCCACGGACATGAGGGCGATGACCGCGCCAACGCCGATGACGATCCCCAACATTGTCAGCGTGGTGCGGAGTTTGTTTGACACCAGACTGGAGATGGCGACCCTTAGGGTCTCGCCGATGTTCATTTGTCTTCTCCCATGGAGGCCACCAAGCGAAGCCGTTCGGCCTCGGCAGAGCGGCGCCCAACTACCCTTGCGGGCAGCCCACCCATGGCCCGCTCCCACTGTTGTTGCTCGCCCTGGATCTCATCCGAACTTACCCGACCGTCCCTGATCTGGACCACCCTTCGGGTGTAGGCGGCGATGTCGGGTTCGTGAGTGACTAGGACTACAGTAATGCCCCTCTCCTGGTTGAGGCTGAGGAGGATCTCCATGATCTCCTCGCTGGACTTGGTGTCCAGGTTGCCCGTGGGCTCGTCCGCGAGCAGGATCGAGGGGTTGGTGACGAGGGCTCGGGCAATGGCCACAAGCTCCCCATCCTGGATCTCCACGCCCACTCCCCGAAGGGCGTGAACCCTTACCTCTCCCATAACGTAAGTCTTGCTGAGCTCGCTTATCCTGATCATCGTTATCACCCTCGACTCACTTCACCGGTGGTGGAGGGGGGCCGCCGATACCGGGCACCCCGATACCGGGACCACCCGCAGTGGAAGACAACTTGGTGGTCGTGGTTGGGATCACGACCTGTTCGCCTGCCTGGAGGCCAGATGTGATCTCTATCATGGTGCCATTGAAGGATCCGGTATGCACCGTCCGAGTCTCCGTCTTGTTGCCTGACTTCACCTGCACGGTTTTGGTGGTGCCCCGGGTGTGGATGGCCCTGGCAGGAACCAGCAGGACGTTGTCCTTCCTGTCGGTGACGATGGAGATGGTGGCACTCATGCCCGCCAGCAGGGTCTTCCCCGCCGTGTCCACGGAGACCGACACCGGGTAGCTCACTACCCCCTGAGTGGCAGTGCCCGAGGGCGAAATCGCTATCACCTTGCCATTTAGGGTCGTACCCGGCAGGGCATCGAAGGTGACAGTGGCAGCCTGGCCTACAGCCAGCTTCGGCACGTCTATCTCGTCCACCGTGCCGTCTATCCGCACCTGACTCGTGTCAACCAGGGTGAATAGCGGAGAGGCGCCTATCTGCTCCCCCACGTTGGCGTTAACAGCCGTGATCACGCCGTCGTAGGGGGCCGTGAGCACCGCGTTGGCCAGGTTCAGCTTGGCCTGGTCGTAGTTGGCCTGAGCCTGCTTGACCGTCTGTTCGGCCAGGGCCACGTTGCTGGCCAGGGGAGGACCCGTCACAGTGGTGAGGTTGGCCTTGGCCTGGGCCAGACTGCTCTTGGCCGCGGCGACGTCTGCCGCTTTGGGCCCCGCGTTGTCCTCATCCAACTTCGTCTGGGCGCTTGCCAGATTAGCCTGGGCCTGGTCCACGGAGGACTGGGCCAAGGCGAGGTCTGTGGGGAGTGGACCCGCCTTCATCTGGTCGAGCTTGGCCAGGGCCGAGCTGTAGCTGGCCTGGGCCTGATCCACCGCGGTCTGAGCCGCCTGGAGGTCCACCGGCAGCGGGCCGGACATCATCTGCTGCAGCTTCTGGACCTCTGCCTCATAGCTGGCCTTAGCAGCGTTGTAGCTTTGACCGGCAGCCGAGACGCTGGAGGCGCCCGAGGCCGCGAGATCGTGTTGGGCAGTTTGGTACTTGTCCTCGGCCGACATCATGGCCTGCTTCGCCTGATCGACGGCAGCCTGCTGGCTCGCCAAATCGGCTGTCGTGTAGCCACCGTTGCTCTTGAGCTGGTCCAGTTTGATCTGGACGCTCTTTAGGCCGGAAGCCGCCGAGTCCACGGCGGCCCGGGCGGCAGCCCAGTCAGCCTGGGTATAGGGGTTCTTGACCGCATCCAGCTTGGCCTGGGCTGAGGCGAGGTTGGCCTGGGCGCTCTCCACAGCGACCTGGTCGGACTGGAGGGATGCACCCGTGACGCCAGCGGCTACCTCCTTGTAGTTGGCGAGAGCCGAGGCGTAGGCGGCCTGGGCCGCTGCTCGCGCTTCTGGGGTGGCGCCGTCTTTGACCTCTTGGAGGTTGATCTGGGCGGTCTGGAGATTGGAGTCGGCCTGGTCTAGCTGGGCCTGTAGGCCCTGGGTGTCCAGCTTGGCCAGCTGCTGACCTGCCTTGACAGAGTCTCCCACCTTGACGTCGATCTCGGTGATCTTGCCGCTAGCTGTGCTGGAGGCGGAGAAGCCGAGATTGGACTGCTTCGTGAAGACGACATTGCCGGTTGCGGTTACGGTGGAGACCAGGGAACCGACTGTGGCAGGCGTGGTCTGGACGGCGGTCGTGTCCGGCTTGGCTGACAGAAAACGCTGGTAGCCGCTGTAGCCTGCAGCTACGGACAGTAGTAGGGCCGCCGACAGGAAAGCCCGCAGCTTGCCAGAAGGCATCCTTGGCGTCCCGATGGAGCCCCAGCGGCGTCCCCGGGCGAGAACGCGATTACTCATAGTTGCCCTTCCTTTTGTTAGGGATCGTGCGCTGTAAGGGCCAAGCAACCGGGTGCAAGTTGTCCGGTCGACTGGCTCCGCACTCAATCAGGTCACAATATGGCCGGGGATACTTAAGAAACATGCTGTTCCAGATAAAGCTGGGATAAAGAATGGAGCGTGTCATGGCCCGCGGCGAGAGGTGGGGCCTGCCATCTGGGGCCTTAAGTCGTGAGCATGGGGCATGCTTTGGTTGAAGGTACAGGTGTAATGGAAGAGCACGGCCTGCCTGAAGAGGAGAAGGAGTACCTACTGCGACTGAAGCAAACCAAGCTCGCCTGTTTGCAGAAGTACAGCTGCTCTTTCAGGAGTGGCTGGATCCGGATGTGGTGCTGGTGACCAAGGGGCATGGGAGATTGGAGCAGCGAGAGGTCTAAGTATGGAAGCTGACCCAGGCAGCCGCTGGATTACTATCGCACTCACCCAAGAATCGAGAACAAGTTTTCCACGTCAAGGGCGACACCTTCCGAGAAGACCGTCACGTCCTGGGTTCCCACCATGCGGGGACCGTCATGAGCCTGCTCCGCACCGCCGCTGTGGGCCTACTTCGTGGCAACTCAGGACCTCTGTCAGCCCAAGGAGCCGATGACCGCCCGCACCGAGGCCGTCTCAGCCTATTCCTTGAACATCATTAGACGACTTTGAAAAAGCCCTACCCTCGCGTTGCTTGCCCTCATCAACCAGCCCTCTCAACTGACGGCATGCTCAGTTCAAGCACGCAGGCAACTTGGCAGGCACCGTGCTCTCCGTGGTTCAGGTCTATCATCGGCTGCGTCATGCGGCCTGGGGTCTATCCGACTCCCCACGCTCCATCTCCCGCAACTCCGCCATCAGGAGACTTGCCATCCTAGTATCGACCCGGGTGATCTGCAGCCCCTGGTACACGTCGATCAGGGCAAAGAGGAAGCAGAAAAGAAAGGCGACTATCCCCCCGATGAATAGGGCAACGGTGAGGGCATTGTAGCCGCCACTCAGCCCGAAGAGGACATTGAACACCAGGCTAAGGGAGGTGAGACCGAAGAGGAATACTCCGAGGAAGGCGAAGATCAGGGAGTTCCTGGTGTAGACGCCCCTGATTAACCATCGGCCCAGCAGGGCATCCTGCATCTCCAGTTGCCCCTCCAGCCAACGGATTCGGGGAGGAGGCACCGCCCGCCCCACCTCGTGCAGCTCCTCCGTCAGCTCCAGCCGGCGGAGGTTGATCCGGTAGGTTCGCTCCAGCACCACCGCATAGCGGTTCTGCATGACCAGCGCTATCAGCCCCACAGCGCTGATCATGATCACCGGCACCAGGGTGGTCTGGATGAGTACGGCTACCTCGGTCGACTCCAGCGGAATGACGCTCAACCCCACGCCTCCACGGCCGGATCAGCAGTCTCGATGGAGCCAGCCAGGCAGGAGCCATACCAACTACCCGGACAGCAGCGCCCCCAGGATGAACAGCACCACTCTACCCGATCTTCTCCTGCGCTTTGGGGGCAGGCTTCAGGTCGGTTCGTTTGCCGGCCTTCACCATGCTGCTGTTGAGGCCGTGCCCAACCACATCCTGGACCCTCTTCGCAACGGCGATGAGCGCATCCAAATCGATCCCGGTCTCAACACCCATCTCGGCCAGCATGTTCACCAGGTCCTCGGTAGCGACGTTCCCGGTGGCACCGGGGGCGTAAGGACAGCCACCGAGTCCCCCAACGGCACCGTCGAAGCTGGTCATCCCCGCCTCCATCGCTGCCAACACATTGGCCAACGCCATGTCCCGGGTGTTGTGGAGGTGCAGGGTCCATTCAACGCCGGGAAACCGATCCAACAGGTGGGCGCAGGTGTCGTACACCTGCCGTGGATTGGCCACGCCGATGGTATCCCCCAGGCTCATCTTGGAGATCCCCATCTCACGATAGCGGCCTATCACCGCGTCAAGCTGCGCCACCGGAACTTCCCCCTCGAAGGGACATCCGAAGACACAGGCCATGCCCGCCTCCACTCGGATCCCCGCCTCCTGGGCAAGAGGGACCATCTGCTCGAACCCTTCGAACGACTCCTCGATGGAACGGTTGGCGTTGGCCCGGTTGTGGGATTCCGTGACCGACATCATCAGGTGCATCCCGTCAGGCTTGGCGGGCAGGGCCCTCTGCAGCCCCCTCATATTTGGCACCAGCACCTGATAGCGGGTGCCCGAAGCCCTGTGGATCTTAGCCATGACCTCTTCAGCATCGGCCAACTGCGGCACGGCCCTCGGGTGCACAAAGGAGGTAGCCTGGATCTCTGTTACGCCGGCCCTGGACAGGGCATCGACGATCTCGATCTTTTGCTCGGTGGGGATCCATTGGTGCTCCGCCTGAAAACCGTCCCGCGGCCCCACCTCCATGATGTGGACCCTCTTCGGCAGTAGCATCCTCTCCTCCCATGTTAAGCTAAGGGGAGTCGACCCTCCTTCACCCGGCCACCACCGGGTTCTCCAGCGTTCCCAAGCCTTCGACTTCCATCAGCACCTGATCTCCATCCTTCAGGTAGACGGGCGGCTTCCGGCTGTTTCCGACCCCCGGCGGGGTCCCGGTAGCTATCACATCGCCCGGCTCCAAAGTGATAGTCTGCGAAAGGAAGGAGATCAGGTGGGGGACCCCAAAGATCAGGTTTCCGGTGTTGGACTGCTGCATGATCTCGCCATTGAGACGCAGGGTGATGGACAGGTTATGGGGATCCGCGACCTCATCCTTGGTGACCAGGGCAGGGCCCATGGGAGCGAAACTGTCGGCCGTCTTCCCCCAGACCCATTGGCCTCCACCCAGTTTGAGCTGCTGATCTCGGGCGCTCACGTCGTTCAACATAGTGTAACCGGCCACGTACTCCATGGCATCCTCTTCCGAGACCCTCCTGGCCACCTTGCCGATCACCACCGCAAGCTCCGCCTCGTAATCAACCTCGCTGCTGCTGGGAGGCAGCACAATCGGTTCACCAGTCCCAATTACGGAGTTGGCATACTTGGCAAAGAGGATAGGCCGTTCCGGGAGCTTCATACCGACCTCAACCGCATGGTCCCTGTAGTTCAGACCGATGCACAGCAGCTTTCCCGGGCGCGGCAAAGGAGCCAGCAACTTCACCTCGGACAGAGGGATGAGCAGCTGTTCCCCGTTCAGCCCTTTGGGCACGTATCCCTCGGAAAACTGGGACTCTATCAGTTCAATCGCCCTCTGGGCGGCCACCATGGCCCGATCTCCCGCCGAGAGAAACCCCAGCATATCATTGGGCAGCTGCGCCTGGGCCAGTCGATCGGGTGCTGGAACCCCCATGGCATGCAAGTATCTCGCGTAGGCCGCGGTCAACCTCACCACCTGATCGTCGATCAGTGCCCCGACCGAGTCTGCGCCATCACGCCGAAAGGTCACTATTCTCATACGTGCAAGCATGCCTCCTTAACGGTGTCACAGGGGAGTACGCGCATGACGACAATCCCTGCTAATAGCAGTTGGCAGTATGGTAGCGCCTGCCGGCGCGGGTGTCGAGGCCCAATAGGCCCACCGGCAGGCGGAGGGAGACGAAACCGGTAAAGCAACAACCACTTGACAGATTGTGCCCTTGGCTGATATTGTTCGTATCCTCACGATGTTCTCTTGGAGGTTTGCCTACTGTCCACTGGACCCCGTAGTTGAGCGCCGTCATGGTGGTCGAGGGCGGCGCACCACACGCTACTAACAGGAGACAGAGACAATTAACAGTCAATTTCGTGGAATCCGCCGCAAGGCTTACCATTCGGATCGATCCCCTCGTAAGAGGGAGATTTCCTTCGCCAGTTTCCTTTCAAGCCCAAGACAGCGCATTCGCGTGGCAGTATCCGCTGTCGCGGTCGCCTTGAGTCTGCTCGTGGGCATAGCATCGGCTTCCGCAGCGGGAGTCAGCCCAGAGAACGTTCCCCCTGGGGTCACGACCTATGAAGTGGCCCCCGGCGACACCCTGTCCGGGATAGCCCAGAGCTTCGGCATCACCCCCGACACCATTCTCTGGGCCAATCAACTGAGCAGCGGCGACCTGATCAGGGTCGGGCAGAAGCTGACGATCTTGCCGGTTTCCGGTGTCCTCCACCAGGTGAAGGCTGGTGAGTCCGTCGAAGGCATCGCCAGCATCTACGGGGTGGATCCCAGCAAGATAGTCGAGATCAATCAGATCTCGGATCCCACCCTGGTGCACGAGGGCGACCTCTTGATCGTCCCCGGCGGCACCCCGGGAGCGACGGCAGGGAACCCCGGCGGGGGATCTAGCGCCCAGCAGGCTAGCCAGTACACGGTGAAACCAGGCGACACACTTTCTTCCATAGCCGCGGCGTTCGGAGTGGATGTTTCAGCACTCCAATCGGCCAACGGGCTTAGCGATGCCGGCATGCTGGGGATCGGGCAACTGCTTTCCATACCTGGCGGCCAACCGTCCGGCAACGGACAGGGAACAGCGCCGGCCAATGGTGCGGCGCCGACCAGGGAGCCCAGCAGTCGTGGCACCCAGACGGGTGGGCGAAGCTTCATAGCCAACGTGACCGCCTATACTATCCAGGGGCGGACCGCCACCGGCAGCCACACCCATTGGGGTGCCGTAGCGGTGGATCCCGCCGTGGTGCCGCTGGGGTCCAAGATCCGGATCGACGGGTTCAACGACACCTTCGTTGCCGAGGACACATGCGGTGGAGTCAGAGGCAACTGGATTGACATCTGGTTCCCGGACTTCGGTTCGGCCCTCCGCTTCGGCATGCAGTCACGGCGAGTGACCATAGTCGAGCCGTGAGGCGGCCTTAGACAGGCATCGCGAGTCAGGGCGAAGCGCTCCAAGAGTGCGCTTCGCCCTTTGCGTTGGCGATTGGTCGCGCGTCTCGACCTCGCGTCCCACTGCCTTCGACTCGACTCGCTCCCCCTAACTGCTTATAATTCCTTGAACCATCTCCCAGGAGCGTTCCAATGAAGCAGGATGTGAGCGTCGGCCTTCTCGGCCTCGGCGTCGTCGGGTCAGCTGTCGCGCGGACCCTGATAGAGAAGTCGGAGATGATCTCCACTCGGGTCGGATGCCCGGTTCAACTGAAGCGAGCGCTGGTCCGCCAGCAGGGCAGGGAGCGGCCGATTCCCTCCACGATGGTCACCATGGACCCCAGGGCGATCCTGGAGGACCCGGAGATCGACATCGTCATCGAGTTGATGGGCGGCGAAAACCCGGCCCACGACTATCTGCTCCAGGCGTTGCGACATGGCAAGCAGGTGGTCACTGCAAATAAAGAGGTGATGGCCAAGCACGGGCCGGAGATCATGGCCGCCGCTGCCGAAGCCGGGGCGGACGTGGCATTCGAAGCCAGCGTTGGCGGGGGCATACCGGTGGTAGGACCCTTTCGCCTGAATCTGCTTGCAAACAATCTCCAGCAGATCACGGCCATTATCAACGGAACGACCAACTACATTCTCTCCCGCATGGCTCGGGAGGGGATAGACTTTCAGGCAGCCCTTTCGGAGGCGCAGAAGCTGGGCTACGCCGAACCCAACCCTCGCAATGACGTGGAAGGGATCGACGCGGCCTACAAGCTGGCGATCCTGGCCACCCTGGGCTTTCACGCTCGAGTGCGCCCGGAAGACATATTCCACGAGGGGATCACACGCCTCACCGCCAAGGACTTCCGCTACGCTCGGGAGCTGGGCTACACCATCAAGCTGCTGGCGATCGCCAAGCAGCAGAACGGCGAGATCGAGGCGCGCGTTCATCCCACCTTCGTGCCCACGGACTTCACCCTGGCCAACATCGATGGGGTCTTCAACGCGG
>DAHXJB010000189.1:0-4257 GCA_027372455.1 Chloroflexota bacterium
CGGGATCTCGGGCCCTTCTCTTAGAGCTTTCGTACCGGTGTACGATGATTCAGGCAAACAGGTGGGGGTAGTTGTCGCTGGGGTCCTGATCTCCAGTTTGTCCGAGCAGGTCCGGCAGTCGCTGGTGGAAATGGCCGAGCTTTCGCTCTTCGGCCTGGCCGTCGGGGCGTTGGGTGCGGCGGCAGTGGCTTACAACATCAAGACCAGCATTTTTGGGTTGGAGCCATCTCAAATCGGGGCGATGCTGAAGGAGCGGGTGGCGATCCTCCAGGGTATCCGAGAGGGCGTGATCGCCGTCGACGACAGGAGCCAAATCACCCTGCTGAACAAGGAAGCCGAGAGGTTGACGGGATTGGGCCAGGAGGCCATCGGTAAGGACGTTGTGAGCGTCCTATCCAACTCCCGGTTGCCGGAGATTGTGGCTACCGGCATGCCGGAATTCGACCAGGAGCAGCTGCTCCAGGGCCGGACTATACTCACCAATCGGGTGCCGATAGTGGTCAACGGCAGGGTGATGGGTGCTGTGGCCACCTTTCGGGATATGAGCGAGATCCAGGAACTCGCTGGTGAGCTGACCGGCGTAACCAATTTGGCTGAGACGCTGAGGGCTCAAGCTCACGAATTCGTTAACCGTCTCCACACCGTGTCAGGTCTCCTGCAGTTGGGCAAGCAAGAGGACGCGATAGCCTATATCGCCAGCACTACTCGAACCCACGAGGAGATGGTAGCTTTCGTGACCCGCCGAATCCGCGAACCTTCCCTGGCCGGACTGGTACTGGGGAAGATCAGCGCCGGCAACGAGCGGGGCGTAACACTGAACCTCGATCCAGACAGCAACGTGCCTGTTCACCAGCGTAGGACTGGCAACCTGGATCTGGTGACGGTGGTGGGAAACCTCGTGGAGAACGCCTTTGATGCTGTAGCTTCGCTCCCTGAAGAGAGAAGAAACGTTTGGCTCTCCCTCTATGCTGACGACCAGGAGATGCTTATCGAGGTAGAAGACACTGGGATCGGGATCAGAGACGAGGACAGAACCCACCTTTTCGAGAGAGGCTTCACCACCAAATCCGGTGGCAAGGGGATAGGACTCTCCCTGGTGATGCAAGAGCTGTTTCGGGTAGGCGGCAGCGTGGAGATGGAGAGTCGGGAAGGGGTGGGAAGCCATTTCACGGTTCGGATTCCTAAAGGGGGCGACTCTACGCGGATTCCAACGCGCCAGGAACAGCGAGGTGGTGATGCGAACACTGCGAGTGCTGGTCGTTGAGGACGATCCCGTGGTCGGCGACATCAACCGTGAGTTCACCGAAAGGGTGGAAGGCTTCCAGGTCACGGGGCTTGCCCGCTCGTCGGCCGCAGCGGTACAGGTTGTCCAGCAGTTGAAGCCGGACCTGGTGCTGCTGGATATCTACATGCCCGATGGCGATGGAATTGAACTACTGAAAGAGATCCGTCGCTTGGGGTGGGACGTGGACGTGATCCCTGTGACGGCCGCGAGGAGCGCTTCGGTGGTGAAGGATCTGGTGCGGAACGGCGCCGTCGGCTACATCGTCAAACCCTTCAAGTTCGAGCGCTTCGCAGCCACGCTGCAAGCGTACCGCCGATGGAGAGCCTCCCTGGAGGGGGAAACCACCCTCAGCCAGGCGGAGGTGGATCGGCTGCGCCGGTTGTTGGTGGCCACTCAGCAAGATGAACTGCCAAAAGGACTGGACCACCTTACCCTGAAGTCGATCCTGGATCTTCTGGAGCGACGCAAGGAGTTCCTCACTGCCGAGGAGGTCGCGGAAGAGGTTGGCGCCTCCCGGGTGACAGCCCGCCGCTATCTCGAGTACCTGGCAGAGGTGGGCCAGGCAGAGGTGAAGCTGAGCTACGGTGCTGTGGGCAGGCCAGTGAGGCGTTACCAGCTGTTGGATCTGGGGGAAGAGCTGAGACATCAACAACGGAGAGACCCCTCATCAAGAGGACCTCGGCCGCTTTGATCCCCACCGGCCCGGCGCCGATCACCATCGCCCTCTGTCCTCCCCCTATACACTCCTTCTGATCCCGTCGGGCGATCCGCCTGTTCACAGGAGGAGCCTCACGCCATGGAAGAGGGGGAGAAAATGGATTCCCGAAGGGCATTCAACTCTTTGACCAGAGGACTCCCGTTGCTCAGCTCCGTACCGATCTTCTCGACGCTGTGGAGTACCGTGGTGTGATCCCTGCCTCCCAGGAGACCCCCGATTTCCACCAGGGGAAGGTCTGTCTCCTCCCGCAGAAGATACATCGCCATCTGCCTTGGGAGAACCACCCTCTTGTCCCTTTGCTTCCCCCTCATCTCTTCTTCCGAGACGTGGTAGTAGCGGGCCACTGCTTTCACTATGGTCTCCGGTCTCACGAAACGGCGGGAGATGTTGAACATCACGTCGTTGAGGATCGCGGATGCCGACTGCACCGTGATCGGTTCGCCGGTGACTGCGGCGGTGGCAACGATCCGGTTAAGGGATCCCTCAAGCTCGCGAATGTTGCTCTGCATCTTGCGGGCGATGGCCTCCAGCACTTCCTCCGGCACCGTTACCCTGAGAACCTGACACTTGGAGCGAAGGATGGCTATGCGGGTCTCCAGGTCGGGTGGTTGGATGTCGGCGATGAGGCCCCACTCGAAGCGGGAGCGCAGCCGGTCCTCCAGGGTGGAGATGGCCTTGGGCGGGCGATCGCTGGATATAACGATCTGGCCGTTCGCTTCGTGTATGGCGTTGAAGGTGTGGAAGAACTCCTCCTGTGTGCCCACCTTGCCGGCGATGAACTGGATGTCGTCGATCAGCAGCACCTGGACGTGCCGGTACTTGTTGCGGAACTCCTCTGCCCAGTGCCGCTGAATGGAGTCGATCATCTCGTTGGTGAAGGTCTCGGAGCTGACGTACAGAACCCTGAATCCCTTCTGGAGGGCCATGTGGCCGATAGCATGCATCAGATGGGTCTTGCCCAGGCCAACCCCACCGTAGAGGAACAAGGGGTTGTAGGCGCGGCCGGGGTCGTCAGCCACCGCCTGGCAGGCGGCGTGCGCCAACTGGTTGGCCTTGCCCACCACAAAGCTGTCGAAGGTATAGCGCGGGTTCAGCGCTGCATCCAGCCCGTTGGTGGGCAGCGCCATCTCCACCCTGGCAGAGCCGTTCTTGCCGTTGCGGCGGGGCGTCTCCAGCGGGGCTTCAGCCGCCCTGACTAGCTTTCCACGAGGCTTCTTCTGCTCGACGACGAATCGAAGATCCACCTCTTGCCCGACGATGTTGGAGAGCACCTTTCTGATCATTGGCGACAGCCGCTGCTCCAGGGTATCGGCGGCGAAGGGGCTTCCGACTCCGATGACGAACAGTCCGTCTTCCTGGGAAGCCAGGAAGGTGTCCTTCAACCAGGTGTCGTAGTTGGCCTTTGTCATCTGGAGTTGGAGCTCGCCAAGGGCAGCTTCCCACATCTGGGCGGGTAGCATAATCTCCTCCGGGGAATAGCCGGCAGTTCGAGGTGGCCAAATGGTAGCAGATGCTCTTGCGGCCGAACAACGGGGCCATCTTGCTCAATTGAGAGGGATTGTGCAGTCTTGGAGCCCGCGCAACTTGACGTTTGCAGTGCGACCTGAGGACTTCGAGCTCGTAGCCGAGCGGTGAGTTGGGAAGCGTGCGATGGGCGACCGCAAGACGATCCTACTCACTTAGCAGTTGCTCGTAGATCTCCTGGATCAGCTTCCCACCCCGTATCCAGGAGTAAGCGGACACTGCCCTGGCGCGCAGCTGCTCGCCTAGGGCCTGGGCGGCGGCCTCGTTGAATAGCAGCGATTCCAGCTCGCACGCGAGGGCATGAGGGTCGCCGGTGCGGGCGAAGACCCCCAAGTCTCCCAGGATCTCCCGGCTGACCGGGGTGTCGTAGGTCACCGTGGGAAGGCCCATAGCCATGTAGTTAAGCAACTTCCCGTTTCCCTCTGTCTCCGACATCTTGGGCGAGACCGCGACGTCCCCCAGTGCCAGGTGGAGGGGGGCCTGGCTGTATGGCACACGACCGGGGAAGGTGACCCGGTTGGATATGCCCAACTCATCGGCCATGTTCTGGTACTTCTCCAGTCCAGGGTAGCCCATGATCAGAAAGTGGACATCCAGGTGGCGGGAGGCCACCTCCTTGGCGGCTCGAAGCAGGTGGCTGATCCCCTGGTACTCCTGAAGTAGCCCCAGGTACACCACCACCTTGTAGCCCGCCGGGACGCCCAGACGGCGCCGCAGCTCATCCAGCTGG
>DAHXJB010000191.1:0-1693 GCA_027372455.1 Chloroflexota bacterium
AGGCATCCCGATTTGCCTCCTGAATCTTGGCGTTTCCAACCACCAAGCCAGCGGCAATTGCGATGCCTGCCCCTTTTCTATGCTGTATCAACAACTAACATGCCTTAAGTTAACGCGTATGGGGATGAACCCCCGCCCTACCCATCGAAATCAATTTGGTCGAGTACTACTGGCTCACCTTACGGTAGAAAGACACGCTCATCGACTCGAGCCCCACGTCTCTAGCACGAGGGATGATCTCAGTGCCCCCCACAAAGAGCACCCCGCCTTCCTCCAAGGAGTCGGAGAACTTCTTGTAGAGAGTGTCCTTGGCCTCCTCGGTGAAGTAGATCACGACGTGCCGACAGAGAATGAGCTGAAACCCAGACTCGAACGGATCCCTCAGAAGATCGTGAACCTTGAAGTGCACCCTCTTTTTCAGACTGTCCTTCACCCGATAACTACCGGCCGTCTCAGGCTCGAAGTACTTCGCCAGCCGGCGGTCCCCAACGTTCCGAAGGTCAGCCGGGGTGTACTTGTCGCCTCGCTGCGCCCTGGCGAGTGTCGTGCGATCCACATCGGTCGCCAGGACGCTCCACCGACCCAACGGAGCAATCTCATCCAGTATCATCGCCATGGAGTAGGGCTCGGCACCGTTGGAACAGCCCGCGCTCCAAACTCGGACCTCCCGTCCTCCCCTTCGCAGTAGCTCGGGAAGAACTTGCTTCTCCAGGTACTGGAATTTCTCCGGTATCCTGAAGAACTCCGAGACGTTGATGGTGAAGAAGTCCAAGAACTCCTGCAGCTTGGCCGGCTGATCCAGCAGCTTGGAGTACTCGAGGACATTGGTGACCCTGTTTCGCGACAGCAGGGTGCCCAACCTCCGACGCATCTGCTGGCTCTTGTAGGCACTCAGATCTATCCCCGTCAATCTGAGCACCTTCCGCTGAAAAAAGGCGTAGCCCGCATCGTCCACTGGCGACATGGTGTCGAAACGTGGCTCCAGCGCGCCGTTCATCTCCTGACTGTCCCGACTTCCCTCATCGAGACCGTGACGGTCTCGATGATAGCATCAGCAACAGCCTCCAGACGCACCACCCTATTCGCGGCCCCGGCCTCGACCACACTTCTGGGCATACCGTAAACGACACAGGTGGATTCGTCCTCGGCCACCACCTGCCCTCCCACCCTGCGAATGGCCAGCGATCCGCTGGTGCCGTCCACCCCCATACCGGTAAGCACAACCCCAAATGTGGATGCTCCGTACACCGAGGCAGCTGCTTCCATGGTTATGTCCACCGATGGCCGCACCCCATGAACAGGAGGGCTCTTCTCAAGAGCGATCCGCCCGCCTCTTCTCACCGTCATGTGGAAGTCCCCCGGCGCGAGGAGTGCAGACCCAGTCAGCACATGGTCTCCCTCGGAAGCTTCCCGAACCGGCAGGTGCGACACATCGTTCAGCCGAGAGGCCAAGGAACGGGTGAACCCCGGGGGCATATGCTGAACCAGCAACACCCCCGCGGGGAGGTCCGCCGGAAGCCTGGGAACCACCTCGAAGAGAGCCCGTGGGCCGCCGGTGGATGTGCCTATCACCACCACCCTTTCGGCCTTCGCTAGTCCCTTAGGCTGGGCCTGCACCGACGAGGGCTGTGACGTGACGGCCATTGGGGCGGCGGCTGCCCTGGGCCGGCCCCTCCCGCCGAGCCGGCGGCCG
>DAHXJB010000137.1:0-5001 GCA_027372455.1 Chloroflexota bacterium
ATCGCCCCGGAACTGCCTTCAGCCGACCGCTCGTCCGGGAGCTTCCGACTGTATCAGATGCTGAAGCTTTGGCTACAGGCGGGCCACGCTGTAACGCTCATCGCGCGTGCCGGGATGGGGCCAATCGATCCACGACCCTACATCCAGCAGCTGCAGCAATTGGGCGTCCAGGTCTTTCCTTTCGATCCCGAGAAGTTACTACTCAAGGCCAACACTCGTGTGAATGCTCCGAGGATCGATCTCTCTGAACTGCTCCGAGAACTCTCACCCGCAGTAGCCTACCTGTATTTCTATGAGCTGGCGGACCAGTATATCGACGAGATTCGTCGACTGTCCCCCGAGACGAGGATAGTGGTCGACTCGGTTGATCTGCACTTCCTTAGAGAAGAAAGGCTGGCGCAGCTTTCGCGGGATCCAGAACTGCTACGACAAGCAGCAAGGACCAGACACGCCGAACTAGCGGTCTACCAGCGGGCCGATCTGATCATAACGGTGACCGAAGCAGACAGAAGAGGATTGCTGCAAGCACTTCCTGGGCTGAACGTGGGTGTAGTCCCGAACATTCATCCTATTCCTGACCATGTCAACCCCCTCGCGGCGAGAAAGGACCTACTATTCATAGGTGGATTCCTGCATAGACCCAATGTGGATGCGATCCACTTCTTCTGCAACGAGATCTGGCCGCAGGTAGCTTCTCGACTCCCCGAAGCGAAGTTCTACATAGTCGGAGACCGCCCGCCTCAGTCCATTCTGGATCTAGCGAGCGACCGCATTATCGTGACAGGCTATGTGCCAGACACTGCACCCTATCTGCAAGAGTGCAGAGTCTCGGTAGCACCTCTAAGATACGGTGCAGGGATGAAGGGGAAAGTGGGTGAGGCTCTCGCAGCTGGGCTACCTGTGGTAGCTAGCAGCATAGCCACTGAAGGTATGGGGCTGCGTTCCGGCCAAGAGATCCTCGTGGCAGACGATGCACACGAGTTTGCCGAGGCTATCGTAAGGGTATACGAGAATGATGAATTGTGGACACGCCTGTCCAAAGGTGGAAGAGCGGCAGTCGCTGCTCGATACTCGCCCGAAGCTGTCGCGATCCGGCTAGAGGAAACCATGTTTCCTGAGCCACCGACGCCACTTACCCTCAGCGCGCGGGAATCAGCGGCTGCCCCTGCGGTCAGCATAGTGATCCCCACTTTCAATAACCTGCAGCTTACGCAGCAGTGCCTCGCGGCCGTCCGTGAGAACAGCTCTGACGTTTCCTATGAGATAGTCCTGGTCGATAATGGATCGCAGGATGGCACGCCCGCTTTCATTCGCCAGGAGCAGGCAGCCGGCCGAGTGAAAGCTCTGTTCAACTCTGACAACCTCAGATTCTCCAAGGCGTGCAACCAGGGAGCCAGCGCGGCCAGGGGACGCCATCTGTTGTTTCTGAACAATGACACCATCCCCCAAACAGGCTGGCTGGCCAGCCTTGTCAAGATGGCCGACGGCGATCCTGAGCTCGGCATCCTCGGCAGCAAGCTCCTGTATCGCGATGGCACCGTGCAGCATGCCGGGATCGTGGTGGGTCTTAAGGACGACGATCCTTACCCATACCACATATATGTTGGTCAACCCGCGAATGCCCCTTACGTCAACAAGGCCCGGGAATTTCAGATGGTTACCGGGGCTTGCATGCTCGTGCGCCGCGAACTCTTTGAGCAGATGGGAGGCTTCGACGAGACCTACAATAACGGCCACGAGGACCTCGACCTGTGCCTCAGAGTCAGGCAAGCGGGAAGCAAGGTACTCTATTGCCCCGAGAGTGTGGTTACTCACCTTGAGTCGCGCACCAAAATGACCATCGGCATGGACAACTTCCACTATCGCAAAGGGGTGGACAACGAGGAGGGTCGAGGCCGGAAGCGATTCCTGGAGAAGTGGCGTCACGTTCTACAGATCGACAACGAAAACTACTATCGCGAGGACGGGGTAACGCTGCGCGCTCCCGTGACCAGCCCCGAAGAGAGTTTGAACAACCTCCACGTTCTTTTCACCATGTACGGTTGGGCCGACGAGGGAGGAGGAACCATTCTGCCTCGCCAGATAGCGCGGGCCCTGGTTCAACGGGGCCACAGGGTGTCAGTGGTGTACACGGCCGCGCAAAAGCGTCCTGACAAGCCCGCCTACTACCTGGAGGAAGGCGAGGAGGATGGAGTACGGCTCTTCGCCATCTACAATCGCCCGGCCATCTTTTACGACTACGATCACCCGGATAGGGAGATCGATGACCCGGAAATGCGACGGATCGTAGCCAGGTTGGTTGCCGATCTCAGGCCAGACATCGTCCACTATCACAGCTTCCTGAACGTCTCCATGCGAGTGGCTGAAGAGATAAGGTCGGCCGGCATTCCCAGCGCCTATACGTCGCACAATTACTGGCCCATCTGCCCACGGGTATATCTGTTTCGAGATGACTTGACCCTCTGCCAAGGTCCATCCGCTGATGGCAGCAAGTGCGGTGCCTGCCTGGGCCAAATGAGCCAGATAGATGCCTACTCACGAAGAGCGGCGGAGGGCCAACGACTTCTGAACACCTTGGTCGATCGGCATCTCGCCGTTTCAACCCGGGTTCGCGACCTGTTTGCTCGAAATGGTCACGATCCCGCCAGGATTCGCGTGCTTCAGCAACAGCCTGAAACCGTGAACAGCATTTGGACCCAGGTGGGACGCGATAGGAAGCCAGAAACCAGGCTGAACCGGCCACTGAGAGTAGGTTTCATAGGAAGCGTTCTCCCTCAGAAGGGAATCCACGTCCTTGTTCATGCCCTTCAGGCGTTGCAGCCTGGCCAGGTCGAAGGACACGTCTACGGAAACGGGCCTGAGCGTTACATCAACACGTTGCGACAGATGGACCGCAAAACGCTGGTCCATTTCCACGGTGGCTACGATCTGAGGCAGTTGCCGTCCATGCTCAGCCAGGTTGATGTGATCGTGACCCCTTCTGTTTGGGAGGATTGCGCCCCCCTGGTGGTAGCGGAAGCCCTGGCAGCTAGAGTACCTGTCGTAGGCAGTCGGATCGGAGGCATCACAGACTTCATCCAGGATGGGACTAATGGAATGCTCTTCGACCCGCAAGACGCGTCGGGACTGGCCAGCGCCCTGTACCAGTTCATCAAAGATCCCACGCTCTTGGGTCGTCTGCAGCGAAACATCCAACCCCCCAAGGGCTTCGCTGGGTACCTCGACGAACTCGAAAGGCACTACCGAGAGGTAATCGCCGAGCATGAAGAGAACAGAGCCATGTCCGTCGTTCGCGCTAAGGCGGATGCTCCCTTGGCCATCGCCTGGGAAGGCTCCCAGTTCGTTCACCACTCCCTCGCGCTCGTCAATCGCGAGCTGTGTCTGCAATTGGTCGACGCCGGACAGGAGCTATCGCTGATCCCGTACGAGCCGGATCAGTTCAGCCCGGCATCCGATCCGCGCTACTCGAAGCTCACGGCTCGGCTTCGAGCCCCGCTCTCCCGGCCGGCCGACGTCCACGTCCGGCATCAGTGGCCGCCCAAGTTCGAGCCACCGAAAGAGGGCCACTGGGTGATGATCCAGCCCTGGGAGTTCGGTAGCATGCCGGCCGAGTGGATCGAACGGATGAAGGCCCAGGTGGACGAGGTGTGGGTGCCCAGTTCCTGGGTCCGCCAATGCTACGTCGACAGCGGGATGCCGGCCGACCGTGTGCAGGTGGTGCCGAACGGCGTGGACACCGAGCGCTTCAGCCCCGACGTCCCCCCCATGAAGCTGAACACCCGGAAGCGTTTCAAGTTCCTGTTCGTGGGCGGCACCATCCACAGGAAAGGACCGGACGTACTGCTCGACGCTTACGTCAACAGTTTCACCGCCGAGGACGACGTCTGCCTGGTGATCAAGGATATGGGCGGCAACAGCTTCTACCAGGGTCAGACCGCCGCCAAAACCATCCGAGCCCTCCAGGCTCAGCCCAACTCACCCGAGATCCTCTATCTCACCGACGACGTGCCGGACAGCGAGCTACCGGGGCTGTACACGGCGTGCGACTGCCTGGTCCACCCCTACCGGGGCGAGGGCTTCGGACTGCCGATCGCGGAGGCGATGGCCTGCGGTCTGCCGGTGATCGTCACGGGCGCCGGCGCGAGCCTCGACTTCTGCGATGAGACGACCTCCTACCCGATCCCCGCGGAGAAGCAATACCTTCCCGAGCAGCGGATCGGGCACTGGAAAACGGTTGGCCGTCCCTACATGTACGAGCCCGACGCGGCCCACCTCCGCCATCTGATGCGGCGAGTGTTCGAGAATCAAGACGAGGCGCGCGCCGTAGGCTCACGGGCACGCATACGAATCGTGGAGCGTTTCACCTGGCGACATGCGGCGGAGCGAGCGCTGGAGCGAATGCGCGAGCTTCGCACCAGGCCGATCGTTCGCTTCCAGCAACAGGTGGGCAAGTCGCTCTCGGCGGTGGTCGCCCCTCAATTGGTGGACAGCCAGCAGTTCTGGAGCTCCCTGCGCGACAGCGTCTCGGCCCCTGCCAGCATCGTGGTGGCGACTTCGCCCGTCTCATCCACGAGCCCCACGGTCGACAGGGCAGTGCCTTCGAACTGGAGTGTCGAGTCGTCCGACTCATCTCCCGTCTCGATGCTCAACCAGCTGCTCCAGGCGCCGGGCGACGACCCAGTCCTGCTGCTGTCCGGGGACCTGGTCTTCACGCCGGGCTGGCTGGAGACGATGCTGGCGGTTTTCGAGCGGTCCCCGCAAACGGCCATCGTCGGCCCGGTGTCCAACCAGGCGCCCAAGCCGCAGCGGGTCACCGCCAGGTACCAGGGCACGGGCAAGGAGTTGCGCCGGTTCGCGCACAGACGCGCCGAACAGCATGCCGGCCAGACAGCCGAGAGTGATTACCTCGGCGGCTTCTGCCTCGCCTTCAATCGGAAGCTGTGCCGCGCCGCCGGCGCGCTGCGCGAGGAGCTGGATCTCCCGCTCGCTCTTTGGGACTAC
>DAHXJB010000310.1:0-4577 GCA_027372455.1 Chloroflexota bacterium
TGGGTACAGCCCTCATGGCAGCGGCAGCGCTGGTAGATTATCACCAGTTGGAGCGGTTGTCGGTGCCGATGATGGTTGTGGCGGTAGTGGCCATGGTCTTGGTGCTGATACCGGGGGTTGGAGTGGGCAACTACGGAGCCACTCGATGGCTCCGTATCGGGCCACTTCCTCAGATTCAGCCCAGTGAATTCGCCAAGCTCGCGCTGATCGTTTACATGTCGGCCTGGTTGGCCCGCAAAGGCAAGAGGGTGAAAGAGCTCACCTATGGTTTTGTGCCCTTTGCCCTACTGCTGGTCACCGTGACGGCGCTTATCATGGCGCAGCCGGATATGGGCACCTCATTCGTGGTGGTGGCCACAGCTGGCTGTCTCTTCTTTGTAGCGGGGGCCAACCTGCTTCATTTTCTGGTGGCTGCCGCGGGTGGTGTGATTGGTTTTGTCTATCTCATCGTGCATTCAGGCTATCGCTCCGCTCGCATCCAGGCCTTTCTCAATCCGTGGGCGGATCCAAGGGACACGGGGTGGCACACTATTCAGACCCTTATTGCTCTCGGATCCGGTGGCATCACGGGACTGGGCCTCGGCGCCAGCCGGCAGAAGTTCTTCTACGTGCCCAACGCTCACACCGATGCCATCTTCGCCATCATTGGCGAGGAGTTGGGGCTAATCGGAGCTACCTCGGTAATATTGCTGTTTGCTCTGCTTGCATGGCGGGGATTCGTTATAGCCTTCAAGGCTCCCGATCGTTTCGGAAGGCTGTTGGCCACCGGGGTGACCTGCATGATCTTGGTCCAGGCTGTCACCAACATCGCCGTCGTGACCAACACGATCCCGTATACCGGTGTTACGCTGCCTTTCATCAGTTTCGGGGGCTCATCGCTCGCCGTGTGTTTGGCAGGGGTGGGACTCCTTCTGGGAGTGTCCCGGCACGACCGCCTGGTGCCCTCCAATGGAGGCGAACGGAAGGAGGTCGTGGTGAAGATGTTTCAGCGGAAGCCTTCTCGACCGCGCCTAGCCGCCTCCGGGTTGAATCTGGCGCCAAAGAGGAGTAGCCGTTCTCGTCGGGGGATCTGATCCATGATGTTGAGCCAACCGACTCGAGACTCGAAACTGCTTGCCGTTGCGAAGACGGTTCACTTTGTCGGGATCGGAGGGATCGGGATGAGCGCCCTGGCGGAGTTGCTGCTGGGCCGGGGTAAGCTGGTCACGGGGTCCGATGTGAGATCCTCTCCTATTGTGGAGCGGCTTGAGGGAATGGGTATTCGCGTCAATGTGGGACATGCGGCCGAGGCAGTGCATGGTTCCGACCTGGTGGTGGTCACCTCCGCGGTGAAGGCGAACAATCCTGAGCTGGTGGAGGCGGAGCAACTGGGAGTGCCGGTGGTGAAGAGGGCGGAGCTGCTCGGTTGGCTGATGAGCGACTATTACGGCTTGGCCGTCGCCGGGACCCATGGCAAGACGACCACAACCGGCATGTTGGCTTTTCTCCTTCATCGGGCCGGAATGGATCCAACCGCCCTGATCGGAGGAGAGCCTCTTGATTTTCCCAGCCACGGGCTGCTCGGAACTAGCAGCTATCTGGTTGCGGAGGCCGATGAGTTCGATCGATCCTTTCTCCAACTCTGGCCCAAGGTGGCCATCATTACCAGCGTGGAAGCCGACCACCTTGATTGCTACTCGGACCTGGACGACATCGCTCGAACCTTCGCGGAGTTCGCTCAGAGGGTTCCGGCAGAAGGGCTTCTGGTCACCTGCGCGGACGATCCGATATTGAAGAATATGGAGCTTCGGGTTCCCCGCCAGAGCTACGGGTTTGCCCCTGACGCGGATTGGCGGATCCTGGAGGTCGAAGCCGTAGCACCATTTGGCACCAGATTCACCTTCGAGGCTCCGGGTGGATCGCGTCACGAGTGTGCCCTGCAGTTGTCGGGACGGCACTATGCCCTCGATGCTTTGGCGGCGATCGTGGCGGGCAGTAAGGTTGGCATCGATCCCGGCCGGGCGGTTGGCCTTCTGTCGACCTTCCGTGGCACTCGTCGGCGTTTCGAGTTGGTGGGAGAGGCCGCCGGGGTGACGCTTGTGGACGACTATGCTCACCACCCAACAGCCGTGGCGGCTACGCTCCGAGCCGCGCGGGAGCGCCACTCCGGTCGAATCTGGTGCGTCTTTCAGCCACACACGGTCAACCGAACGGAGCGGCTGCTCGGGGAGTTTGCCAGTGCATTTGCCGACGCCGATAGGGTGCTGGTGCTTCCCATCTACCATCCCGCTGGCCGAGAGGAGGGTGAGGCGGTGAGCAGCAGGGATCTGGTGGGCAAGATGCGCCACCCATGGGCTCGGTTTGTAGGGGGATTGGCTGAAGCTTCCGTGATACTGGAAGCTGAGGCCACGCAAGGGGACTTGATCATCACGATGGGGGCTGGAGACGTGTTCAAGGTCGGTGAGCATGTGTTGTGCCGTCTGATGAAGAAGGAGGCCAACGGGAAGTGAGAGACCAAGCGGTCAGCAGTCGACGCAGACCTCGGCGTAGACCAGTGAGGTCTGCGAGTTCCACCGGTCTTCGACAGGGCCGAAGGTTCTCCTTGCGCTCGATCCTCCGTGCCATCCCCACCATGGTATACCTAGCCGTATTGATTCTCGCTGCCTGGTTGCTATACTATTCTATTGCTTCCCCGTACTTTGCCGTCCGAGAGATCTCGGTCTCTGGCAATAAACTGCTCGACGCCGGTCAAGCCCGGGATGCAACGGGGGCCCTTGGGCAGAACGTTCTGCTGCTCAACGGTCAGGACATCGAGCAGATGCTGGACAGGATCAGTTCGGTGCGGAGCGCTCGGGTCACGCTGGCTCTTCCGGGGCGCCTGGATATCGACGTTACTGAGCGAACCCCTCTCGTGCAGTGGCAGGCTCGGGAGGGGTCGTTTCTGGTGGACAAAGATGGCGTGGTCTTCAGCCGGCAGGATCCACCAAGCCCCGTGACGGTCGTCAAGAGCGGGGATGGACCGCCGATGGAAGTGGGGGCCCGCATAGATCCCAACATTTTGGAGTCCATAAAGACCCTGGAGACCGCTCTTCCCGAGCAAGCAGGCATCAGGCCGCCGTGGTTCGACTATTCGCCGAGCAATGGCATTTCGGTGGAGGTCCAGGGTGGTCCCAGGATAGTATTTGGCGATGCCAGCGATCTCGACACGAAGATCGCGGCGCTCGGAGCGATCCGCAAGCACCTCGACGCGAGTAAAGCTCAAGCGGCGACGATCGATCTCCGCTTCAAGGATCGGCCTGTTTACGTTCTCGCATCCACCGCCCCGGCCAAGTCGGGCCAGGCACGCTAGGGAGCGGGTCTGGACGTTGGCTTCGCGGGCCGCGGCCGGCGAAGCGACACTGGCTTGATCCGCCAGCATTCGTCCGGAGGAATGTCTCCCATGTGGCTTCCGCTGCTCGGTTTGTTGACCGGAGTGGTGATAGGGCTCTCCTTCTCCATCTCGGTGCCCGCCGATTACGCCCGATATACCGGCATGGCTATCCTGGCGGCCATGGATTCGATCCTCGGGGCGGTTAGTGCTGAGGTGGACGGCCGGTACGAAAACGACATCTTTGTGGCGGGACTGTTCACCAACATGTTGCTGGCGGGCACTCTCACCTATCTGGGCGACCGGCTGGGTGTTGAGTTGTATTTCGCGGCAATCGTGGCCTTCGGGGCGCGTATGTTCAACAATCTTGCCATCGTCCGGCGTCATTTCGTTGGCAGGCTTCGCCAATGGCAGAGGTTGAGGGCGGGCCAGGGTCAATGAGTGGTGAACAGGTAGTTGTCGGCCTCGACGTTGGCACGACTAAGATCTCGGCGCTGATCGGAGAGGTGAAGAGCCTCCATCAAGTGGCTGTTGTGGGCGTCGGCATCTCTCAATCCAAGGGTCTCAAGAAGGGCCTGGTGGTGGACATGGAGGAGACTGCCGCCAACGTCACCACGGCTCTGAAGAAGGCTGAGGCCTTCTCGGGATACAAGATCATCGGCGCGTACGTGTCGGTATCCGGTGCCCATCTGCTCTCAGAAGAGGTCCGCGGGGCCGTCTCCATGGGCGGGGGCCGTTCCGTCTCGCAGCAAGAGCTTTCCGAAGTGCTGAGAGCGGCGCGTCTGGGGGAGGTGCCCGAGGGGAGAGATGTGCTTCACGTGCTCCCCAAAGGGTACGTGGTGGACGGAGAGGATGGCATCCGCAATCCAATCGGGATGCTGGCGTCCCGATTGGAGGTGGAGGGACTGGTGGTCAGTTCATCCTCCGCGCCCCTCCGCAACCTGGCGCGATGTGTGGAGCGGGCGGGGATCAAGATCGATGGCTTTGTGGCCGGCGGACTCGCATCATCCCAGGGAGTGTTGTCTGAACCTGAGAGAAAACTCGGCGTGCTGCTGATGGATCTCGGGGGCGGAACTACCGATCTAACCTGGTATCGAGATGGGGTGGTGCAGTGTGTGGGAGCTCTTCCTATCGGGGGCAACCATCTGACGAACGATCTGTCCGTAGGATTGGGGGTGCCCTTCTCCGCTGCTGAGGAGATCAAGGTGCGCTTCGCCTCCGCGGCGCAAGA
>DAHXJB010000313.1:0-4853 GCA_027372455.1 Chloroflexota bacterium
ACAGCTCCGACCACATGCACCTTGATAGGAATGGGTGTGGGGGGCGTAGAGGGAGAGATTACCTGAAGAGCGGCGCGATGAGGCAGCTGCAGAAGGGCGACGGCCGCCACGGTGACCAGCACCACCAGCAGGGCGGCGATACTAGCGCGGTTCCTCTCCAGCCACTCCAGCATCCAGCCACCTTCCAGCAGCTAACTATTGCCGAATCGCTGAGAATGCCGTCACAATCCCTCTGCCCCTCACTTGGTTGTGGGGATCGCGGGCACCCGTTTGGTCTTCACATACCAATCGGCCACATAGCGGAATCGGGAGCTGCCATCGATCAGGCCAGACAGCTTGATCCCTTTGATGTTCTTGCTCACCGCCCAACTGAACTCAGGATAGTACAGAATGACAGCAGGCGCCTCGTCCGCCCAGATCTGCTGGAACTCGGAGTACAGCGCGATTCGTTGGTTCTTGTCCACGCTGCGGCGTCCCTCCTCCAGCAGTTGATCCACCCTAGCGTTGTTGAGACCCGAGAAGTTGAAACCACCATTGCCGATCTGGCTGGAGTCCCAGAGGCTGTAGAGATCGGGATCGGCTGTCAGAAGCCACTGCTCGGCAATGGCCGCAATGAAGGTGCGATTGGACATGTAATCCTTCAGAAGATCGGCCCAGGGTAGCGCCTGCACCTCGGTCTTGAAGCCGACTGCTCGCAGATCCTCCGCGACCATCTCCCCGGCCTTGATCCGTCGCTTGTTGTCGTTGGTCAGGATCACGAAGGACAGGGTTTGGCCATCCTTCTTGCGCACCCCATTGCTGCTGGAACGATGCCACCCAGCGGAATCCAACAGCTCCTCCGCCTTCTTCGGATCGTAGCTGTAGCTGTTCGCCTTGGGATCGAAGGCCCACGAACCGGGGGATATGGGGCCCTTCCCAGGCAATGCCTGCCCGTCCATCACCGTCTGAACGATCCTGTCCTTATTGATGGCGTAGGCCACCGCCTGGCGCACACTCTTGTCCTTGAAGATCGGCGTAGAGCTGTTGAGAAACAGCACTGCGTACCTCAGGTAGTCCGGAGCGGAGTAGACATTGAGCTTGTCGTTCGCCTTAAGTTTCGCCACATCCGCCGGGTCCAGGTAGGGAAGGGCATCGACATCACCCTTCTCCAGGGCAGCCAATGCGCTCGGATAGTCTGGGTAGAAGCGGAACTGAAGCTGCGCCAGCTTCGGGATCGGACCGTAGTACTCCGAGAAGGGCTCGAGTACGATGCCCTCACCGGTGATCTTGGTCAGCTTAAAGGGACCCGTTCCGATGGGTCGGAGATTGTAGGGGCTGCTCAACATCGCTTTGCCCATCGAGTCGGAGTAGAGATGGCGAGGCAGGATGCCCACCGTGGTGTACTCGAGGAACGGGGCAAAGGGCTCCTTCAGGGTAAAGCGCACCTCGTAGTCTCCAACCGCTTGCACCGTGACGTTACGCCAAAAGTCCGCGACCTCCTGGCTACCAGGAAAATCGGCAGCCTGCATCGCATTCACCGTGAAAACGACATCGTCCGACGTGAAGGGTGTCCGATCGTGCCAACGCACGTCCTTACGAAGGTAGAAAGTGTAAGTCTTGCCGTCGGGGCTGATCTCCCATCGCTCCGCCAAGTCGGGTACGACCGATCCGTTCTCGTCGAATCGAGTAAGCCCGCTAAACAGGAGAGAACATAGGTCCCGGTCTACCTGGTTGAACCGCAGCAGGATCGGGTTCAGGTAGCTGGGATTACCGACCACAGCCTCCACGTAAGCACCCCCCACATCGGGGACTGTTGTCATGGGGACTTCTCGAGGAAACTTGGTGACGGCGACAGGAATGATGACTGCTAGCAGCGCGACGGCAATCAGCAGGGGACGCAGCCTCAGGCCCCTCATCCCACCATCATGCGGCCCTGGATTCATCTGAGCACTCCGCATAACTCCGTGGAGCTGTCCGGCGGAAACCATTACCCTTCACCGCCGGGGTTGGGGAACTTCCCAGACGTTACCGGTTCCCCGCTAGGGGTATCCGATCAAGGCAAAAACGTGGGGACATGAAAAAAGTAGCGGCCCCTCGCGGGGCCCAGGCAACGGCAAAAAGGTGAGGATCACTTCCGTCAAGAGACTAGGAGAAGAACTTCACCGTGACCACGCTGATCAAGACAAAGAGCACGGCCAGCACTATCGTGAAGTTGAACAGAGTGCGCTCGACCCCTCGCCGGCTCCGATAGACCGAAGAATCGGAGGCAAAGAAACCGCTGAAGCCAGATCCCTTACTCTGGAGGAGCACCACCAGGATAAGCACCACCGACACAAGGATCTGCACGATGTTGAGATAAGTCTGCAAGGGACACACCTCCGGTAGTTCAGCCACTCCGGATTATAGCACAGGCCAAACCGCACCGGCAAACTTGGTGCCGCGGCTAGAAAGTGCTAAACTGCATACCATCAACCACACCAAACAACCCCGGTTGCCCTCGTCCTGCTCGTTACACGGTTCCCTGGGCCGCCAACTCACGGGGCACGGCGCATAACGAGCAGCTGGCGTGGAGTTAGGATGGAGGATCGATTGGCCGACGTCGAGATCGGGATCCTCACTCGGGGGAAACCGACCCTGGGCATGACCCTGTCCAGCCTGTTGTTGCAGCAGGTCCAGGACATTCGCATCTACATAGTGGACACCTCTGAAAAGCCGGTCATCAATCGAGACGACGTGGCCTTCGCGTTGAGACTCGCCATCGACCGGAAGATCCCCTGCAATTACGAGTACCTGCGGGAGAGGGATAGAGCCTTTAGCTCCGGCCGGCTTCGGATCCTCCAGGCTCTCCGAGGCAGGAACCTCTGCTTCATGGACGACGACATCGTCCTTCCGTCGTCTTCTCTGGCGCAGCTGCTGGAGGAGGCATCGGCCACTTCACTCTACGGTTTCGTGGCGCCATCCTGTCGCCATTCGGCATATCCTCCAAACTACGCTTTCGGCTCCCCTCTCTATACCCCCGGAGGCCTCTTCTGCCAGGATCCGGCGGTTCGAGAGATCCTGCTGGACTACTACCGAACTACAGTTGACCTGCTGGATCGGGCTCCCTCGCCCAACAAGGTGTGGGAACAGGCCTTCCTGTCCCGACTCTTCTGTGAGTTGGGTCGAAGCTGCAAAGTCCAGAATGACAACTTTGTGTACCATTTGGACTATCGGGAGCCGGTCAATTGGGACGCGTTTCAGGAGGCTGTGGTGACGAGGAGCGAGGCGAAGGCAAGAGAGTTGGCCAGTGGGACGGGATAACAATGTCAGCCTTTCCAGTGATCTGCCCAGGTTGTGGCCTGGCCAACCATGAGGGCGCCACCGCCTGCATCGGCTGCGGGTTGAGTCTTCTTCCCTCCGATCCGAGAAACCCGCTGGCCGATGCCTCCCTGTTCATTGGCCGCCGCCGCGAGCTCGATAGCCTGCGGCGCAGCCTCGATGCCGCCTTCGCCGGCCACGGAAGACTCATGCTCCTGGTCGGTGAAGCCGGTATCGGCAAGACCTGGATCGCTCGCGAACTCGCTCGATACGCTGCCGAACGGGGCGCTACCGTCCTCTGGGGTCGCTGCTTCGAGGACGACTGGCAGCCTGCCTACGGACCCTGGGCCGAGGCCATCGGCGAGTTCGCCCGCTCTGCCTCCCCCGAACAGTTACAGCGGCTGCTCGGTTCGGGAGCCCCCACCTTGGCAAGGCTTGTCCCTCAACTGCGTAACGCCCTGCCCGATACCCCCGAAGCACCCTCCCTGCTCCCGGACGACGAGCGGGTTCGCCTCTACGATGCCACGATCCGTTTCGTACTCGCCATTGCGGAGGACAAACCCCTACTCCTGGTGATCGACGATCTCCACTGGGCCGATCGGGACTCCCTTCGGTTGCTTCGCTACCTGGCACGCTCCCTCCCATCCTCCCGCATCCTGGCCCTCGGAACCTATCGCGACCCGGAGATCGACTTGGCCGAGCAGCATCCCCTCGCGGATCTGCTCCCCGTCCTTCGTCGAGAGACCGACTACCAGCAGATCAACGTCCGCGGGTTTACCAAAGAGGATGTCGGCGCCTACCTCTCGCACTCCAGCGGCCGCCCGCTCCCCGCCGCACTCGTCCAGGCTATCTACCAGGAAACCGTCGGTAACCCCTTCTACGTCCGTGAGGTCCTCAGACACCTCACTGAAGAGGGAAAGATCCATTTGCATGGAGATCGCTGGTTCACCGACCTTAGCCTGGATGAGTTGGGCATCCCGGAGGGAATACGGCAACTCGTTCACCGGCGGTTGTCCCGCCTGTCAGTGAAAGCGACCGGCCTGCTTCGCCTGGCGGCCGGCTTCACCGGCAGCTTCGACTTCCCAACGCTGCAGGCCCTGACCGACCTGACGGAGGAGCTATTGCTCGACTGCATCGACGAGGGACTCAGGGCAGGCCTCCTTCGAGTGAGCGAGGACTCTCCTCCATCCTATGAATTCGCCCACGCCATCGTGCGCCACACCCTCTACGATGAGCTGA
Organism: Chloroflexota bacterium; assembly: GCA_027372455.1. GTDB lineage: Bacteria > Chloroflexota > UBA6077 > UBA6077 > UBA6077 > JAJYNT01. The sequence goes on from DAHXJB010000313.1 coordinate 4,516, forward strand.
ACCCGGATCGCCGGGCCCGCCTTCACCGAAGGATCGCCGGGGCACTGGAGCAGGTGTACGCCGGACGGGAGCAGGAGCACGCAACCGAGCTAGCCTCCCAGTACCACGCCTCGGCGAGTCTACCCGGTGCATTGAACGGCTTCCCCTATGCCCTGGCTGCCGCCGAGCAGGCTAGGGCTGCTTCCGCCCATGATCGAGCAGCCACCTTCCTCCGAATGGCCCGCAACCTCTCCTGGGAAAGTCCCCCACCAGATAGGGCGAAGGCGTTCTGCAAGCTGGCCGTGGCTGAAGCTGAGGCTCTAATGCTGGACGAGGCCCAGCGCTCGGTGGATGACGCC
>DAHXJB010000150.1:0-11422 GCA_027372455.1 Chloroflexota bacterium
ACTTTTCTGCGACTTCTTGCCCGCGATTCCTAGTTGTCTTACCAATCTAGTGGCAGTTCGAGGCCGTTTAGGACCTCTTGCCCCAATGGTTCCAACTGTACCACCGTGTCAGCCGTCGCCCCCCCGGTTGCCACCGCAACAGTCAGCTGTGTACCCATCGGTTGACACTCAAACACGGCCGCCTGGAACCTCTGGGTCCACCTTCCGTTGCGCAGCTTTGGCTCCTCCTTGGGGTAGCCGAATGTGTCGGCGCCACCATGGCGGTCGAAGTACTCCTTGAAGTGGGTGGGAGACCCATCCGGAGCGTAGTTCGCCACGTAATGCCCGAGACCCGAGCCCGGCTGGTTCGGGAAGTAGGTCACGTCGCCCCGGGGGCGTTGCCTGGCATCTTGTGGATCCACCGGAGGCTCGTAGTACCATGGGTACAGGAGATTCCCCAACAGGCGCCGCTCGACCCTGTACTCGGGAGGGTTCTCCGGGTGCCATTCCAGCACACCATTTTGGAAGTACTGGACGAACTGGTTGGTCCCGGCCGGGTCCAGGACCACCCTGCCGATCGGTTGCCCCAGTACACCCTCTCCACCCAACTTCCTGTAGTAGGCTAGCCAGTCCCCAGAGACCGCATAGCCGGTTACCGGGGAAACCCAGCTCTGGTTGGGGTCCACACCGGGGCCCGACCAGTCCTGATGCACCGGCGGGGCAGCCACTGCCAGCCGCTTCTCTTCCACCAGCAGCAGCGGGCTACCACCGATGTGGTACTGGTGGGGCTGATCCGGGATGGTGTCGGCCGTGGCGCCGGCCAGATCCAGGTAGTACTTTCCGTCTTTGGGATAGATCGGCCGTGTGTGCCCGAACTTGTCCACCAGGGTGGCCACCGATGTTCGAGCGGTCAGCGGCAGCTGGATCTGAGCCGGTGAAAGGTTCCAGAGAACCGTCACCCAGTCTCCCTGCCTCTCCATTCTCACCACCTTCGCCGTGCCCTGGTGGTAGATCCGTGCAGTCTTGACCCCGGACATGTAGCCGGTGATCACCTGAAACGCCTCGAAAGCAGCCCTCGTGGAGTTGCCCGGATCTGATCTGACCAATCCGTAAGGCTCCGCGCCGGGCACTCCCGGGTCGTCCGACATCTTGTAGACTTCGATGCGCTCTACGCCGGCCGCCAGGGCCGAGGCGAAGGCCTGGATCAGGTAGGAGGCCTGCTCGTCCATGGTGGCCCTGTAGCTGTCCTTCCCGAGCTTGATGCCCGAATCATCCCAGGGGACCACGTTGGTTTCGTTGATCCAGATGGGCTTGTCCAGCTCGTATTCCTGCATTATCCGTTTGAATTTGAGCGGCACGGCGTACAGATCCTGGGGGTTGCCGTACAGATGCAACGAAGCCGCATCAAAATAGAATCCGTTGGCCCTGGCGGTCGGGTCGTGGCTGGCCACGTTCAGGAAGCGATGGAAGTACTGCTCGCGTCCGAACTGCTGATCCCACCAGTAGGTGAGGCCTGCCAGGATGATGCGACCGTTGGGATTGACCGACTTCACCGCCTGGTAGGCCACCTTCACCAGTTGGTAGTACTGCTCCACCGATCCGTTCCACTGCTGCAGCCCGCTGCTGTTGTTCCAGACGTCGGGCTCGTTCCAGATTATCCAGTCGTCCACCCTGCCGCGGTACTCCGCTGCCAATCGCCGCATGAATTGGCCCCAATAGTTGTCCGGGGCGTCAAATGGGAGCCCCAGGTTGGGGGGAGCGGCGTTGGGATCGGTGCCGCTCAACCATGAGGGTGTGCCCAGCACTACCGCTACCACCTTGCGACCGTCGGCCAACTCGCGTTCGAGGGCCGACTCCGGGAACCAGGGACTGCTCTTCCAGTCGGAGGGTCCGTTCGGCTGGATCTGGTCCCACCTGATGATCACCCTTTCCCAGGCGACCCCGGCTTCTGTCGCCCGTCCGGGCGCCTCGTATGCCTTGACGGCGCCGAAGCGCACCTCCCGAGGGGTTGACGCGGCGGGCGTTGGGCTATCGCCGGGTCCAGCGGCAGCGACATGGGATGGCGTGCTTGCTATCATCACGAACAGGAGGAAGGTTACGGTGAGGTAGCCGGGTGGGGTGAGTTGGAGGCGTTTCAAAGCTCGATTCTCCATTTTCAAGAGAGAGTGGGGCGTGAGTCGCCGGCTCACGCTCCATTCTCTTGAGTGCCGATCTTGGCAGAAAAGCTTGAATTGCCGCGGGAGCCGGCCCTAGGCCACCAGGGGATCCGGCATGGTCACCTTCAACTTGTCGGCGACCGCGTGCAGCGCCGCGTAGGTGTCATCGGGAAGGACGACGCCGTCCTTGCCTCGCTGCTTCTGATTTCGCCTTTCCGGCTCGCCCGGCAGCATCACCTCCGAGAAGCCGGGCGCCGGCTTTACACCCTTGATCTGCTTGAGTCTCTCGCCCACCGCGGCCTCGAACTCCTCCACCGGGCGGAAAGCTGCCACGTTGACTACCACCAGCAGGTTGCCGAAGGAGACATCCTTGACGGCAAACTTCTCGCCCCCGGCCATGTAGCGGCCGAGGAGGTCCACGATCACTGAGAGCACGTATCCCTTGTGGCCGCCCATCGGCAGCAGGACACCGCCGTTATAGAAGTCCTCGGGATTAGTGCTGGGGTTGCCATCCCGATCCAGGATGACACCCCGCGGAACCGACTGGTGCTTCGCTCGGGCCACCCGCAGCTTGCCCTCGGCCGACACTGAGGTGGCGATGTCCGCCACCACCGGTTCTCCCTCGACGGAGGGCACCCCGAAGGCGATGGGGTTCGTCCCCAGCACCCTACCGGCGCCACCGAACGGGGCGACCGGTCCTGCATTGTAGGTGCCACCCACCATGAAGGCGATCATACCCTCTCGCGATGCCATCTCCGTGTACTCGCCAAGCCGGCCGATGTGGTTGCAACGGATTATGGTGATAGCCGCGACGTTCGCCGACCGAGCCTTCTCAATGGCGACCTGGGTGGCGAAGTGGGCGGTTATCTGGCCGAAGGCCCAATTGCCGTCCACGATGGCGGTCGTAGCGGTCTCCTTCTGCAGGGTGGGCCGAGCCGCCGGCACGCAGGTCCCCTTGTCGATAGCGTCGAGGTAGCTGGGGATTCGCAGGACGCCGTGGGAATCGTGCCCCATCAGGTTGCTGACCACCAGGGAGTGAGCGACGTGCTGGGCTACGTCGGCCGGAGAGCCCGCGGCGGCGAAGATGTCCGTGGTGAGCTTCTCAAGCTGCTGTGCTGACAAGACAGGCATAGATCTATCTCCCAATACGTGAGATGGCTGAGTCGAAAGCAAGCGCTAGAATAGCTCAAGGTCGAGGGCCGCGCAAATGCCGGCAAACCCCTCCCAGTCGCCGCTACGCTTTGCCCTCCGAGCCAAACAGCTGCATGTAATGAGAGGACACATCCTTGAAGGCCGCTCGCGTCTCCATGATCAGATCGTTGATCCGGATCTTGTCGTACTTCTCGTCCAGCAGTTTCTTCATGCGCTTCTTGGCCTCGTCGGCCATGTCGGTGTAGATGTTTACCTTCGCGATGCCGTACTGGATAGACTTCTGGAGCCGCTCGTCCCCCGTGGAGGAGCCCCCGTGAAGCACCAGGGGCATCTTGACCGTGTCGTAGATGGTGGCGAGCAGATCGTAGTGGATCTTGGGCTCGCCCTTGTACTTTCCGTGGGCGGTGCCCACGGCGACCGCCAGGGCATCGATACCCGTTTCCTGGACGAAGCGGAGCGCCTCCTCGGGCCTGGTCAACTGGTCCTCTGTCTTCTCGTACTCCGTGCCCTGCCCCACGTGGCCGATCTCCGCCTCGGCGGTCACCCCCACCGCGTGAGCGACCTTCACCACCTCCCGCGTGATAGCCACGTTCTGATCGAACGGGAGCGCCGAGCCGTCGAACATGACCGAGGTTGCCCCCGCCCGTATAGCCCTGACGCAGGAATCGTAGCTGCGGCCGTGGTCGAGGATCAAAGCCACCGGGATCGAGAGGGGGGTTGCCTGCTCCTTCAGGCAGTTCATCAGGGTCTCGAAGCGATTGAGGGGGAAGAAGCCCTCGGCGATGGCCACGATGACCGGGGAGTTGTTCTCCACGGCCGCGGCTAGGACCGACTCCGCCATCTCCAGGTTGCCGATGTCGAAGGCGCCAACCGCGTACTTCCGCTGCAGGCCATCCTGCAGCAGTTCACCCATGGGAACCAGCATCTCAAGTGAACCTCCTCACCAGAAGAATTGATTTGGAAAGGGGGCGGCGGGGCCCCGCCACCTCCGTCGGGCCCGGGAACGAGCAGTCCGGGCCAGGCCCTGTTGCGGCAGGATATAATAGCATAATGATATATCCACTATGCTATAGAGGCTGACGGTCGCTGTCAAGGGGTGAAACCGTCGATCCGCGGCCCTGCTGCCCCAAAGAGAACTCGATAGCGTCGGAGTCACCAGCCCCATCGATCCCGGTTCGATCTGACTCGCGATAGGGGGCTATCAAGAAAGGGGCAGCGGCTGTCGATTACTTATACCGGACTAACGGACTGAAAATCGATACTTGACATTGTATGATAAGATCTAAGTGGCTCTTCTGTGTGGGTTTGCTTGGTCTCTGCAAGGACAGATCGATGGCTGAGACGGTGGAGAGAGCGGAAGGGGCGAGCCAGCTTCGCGAAGAGCTGTCTGTTGCCAAGCCATCTGTGGGGCCGGCGAGGAATCCACCGGCCCCTTCTGATTCCAAGACCAGCCAACTCCAGGGGAATGCCGAGGAGGCGGGCGCCGACCGGCCCTCTCAACTGCCCCTCCCCCTGTATGAGAACCCCGACCCTGGACCGGATCCTCGGGCCAGCAAAGATGAGAAACCGCGCCGATCAAGGGGCAAGAAGGGATTCGTTCCGGTAACCAGGGACCCCGACGTGGCTCGATCTTACTCCGACAACGCCGCACTGGATTACGCCATGGCCCGGGGGTTGGCCCACGCCCTCACCAGCCTGCCTCCGGAGGAGATGGCTCTCCTCAAGGCCAAGGTGGCTAGATCCCCACGTAAGGGGGAGAAGGGGGATCGCGATCCCGCCTGATCCTGCAGTTCCCACCCTCTCATGACCCAGGTAGTTGGTCCCGATCTTGCGGGTTGATGATGGCCTGGGTTGCCGTCTGTGACAGCCGACTCATGGTGCGCCGACGGAAGTGATCAGCTATGGGGAGAATTCCCACATTAGGCCCAACCAGAGCCGGGGTAAGGAGCTCGCAATGAGAACAGACCACGTCCGCCCAATCCTCTTCCGTGTCGCCCTGCTTCTCTTCATATTCGTTCTCGTGCTGGGGTTGGCCTCGACCACCACCCATGCCAACGCCACGGGTCAAGCGGGACCAACTAATCCAGGGCTCGATGTTGGCCGCGCTCCTCGCCAACTGCCGGCATATCCGTCGAGTCAAGTTGGCGCGGGATCGCACGAGAGCGGCACCGTGCTGGTTGGCTTCCAGCCCGGGGTTTCAGCCACCGTAGAGGACATGGTCGAGCGAGCAGAGGGAGCCGTCCGCATTCGGACCATAGGCGCCGGGACCCACGTCCTTCAGGTTGGCAGTGGGCAGGTGGCAGCCAAGATCGCGGCGTTGAAGCTGCACCCGGAAGTGCGCTACGCCGAGCCGAACTACCTGGTCCACACCACCGCCCTACCGCCGGACGACCCCTACTATTCCCAACTGTGGGCGATGAATAACACCGGACAGGGTGTCAACGGGGTTAGCGGCACACCCGGCGCGGATGTCAAGGCTCGGCAGGCATGGGCCATAACCACGGGGAGCGCCGGCATAGTCGCCGGCGTTGTCGATACCGGGATCGACTACACCCACTCCGATCTGGCGGCCAACGTCTGGAACAACTCCGGCGGCATCGGCGGGTGTCCGGTTGGCACTCACGGCTACAATGCGATCACTGGGAGCTGCAACCCGATGGACGACAACAGTCACGGCTCGCACGTCTCCGGCACGATCGGGGCGGTTGGAAACAACGATGTTGGAGTGGTTGGCATCAACTGGGCTACCAGCCTCATGGGACTCAAGTTCCTGAACGCGAACGGCTCGGGGTACATCTCGGCCGCGGTTAGCGCCATCGACTTCGCGGTCCAGGCCAAGCGCGCCGGGGTCAACGTCCGGGTGCTAAACAATTCCTGGGGCGGCACCGGATACTCCCAGGCGCTGCTCGATGAGATCACCAAGGCCGGGACCAACGGCATCCTGTTCGTTGCCGCGGCGGGCAACAGCTCTGCCAACGTCGATAGCAAACCCTTCTACCCCTGCGACTACACTGCCTCTAACCTTATCTGTGTGGCAGCGACCAATCAGAACGACGGCCTGGCCTACTTCTCCAACTACGGCGCGAAATCGGTTGACCTGGGCGCACCGGGCGTGAACATCCTCTCCAGCGTGATCCCAGGAGACGGCACCATTGGAGCGAATCACGAGTACGCTTTCTACAACGGCACGTCGATGGCCACTCCTCACGTGAGCGGCGCGGCGGCGTTGATCCTGTCGGCCCCGGGGCTGGGCAATCTGACGGTTGCCCAGCTTAAGAGTGCGATACTGAGTAACGTCGATCCCATTCCCAGCCTGGCGGGCATCACGGTGACGGGCGGGCGTCTCGACCTGTACAAGGCCATTGTGGCCCTCACGTCGGCGCCGATCTCGACTTCCACGCCGGCCTCGACGCCAACCCTTACCCCCACCCCAACAGCTACGGCCACCAACACACCGAGCCCCACGCCCACGGCGGCTAGCACGGCGACCCCCACAGCTACGGCGACCGTGACCCCCACCGCCACAGCTACGGAGACTCCTACCGCCATCGCCACGGCGACTCCCACCTTGACGCCCGCACCCACGGCGGCGGCCACAGCCACGCGGACGGCCACGCCCACAGCGACCGCCACACGGCCACCCACGGCGACGCCCACTCGCACGGCCACACCCACGCCGTCGCCCACTGCCACGCCGAGGCCCTGGTGGTGGTGGTGGTGGCGTTAGGGGTGGATATATCGGGCACCCACCATCTCGCGACGGCGGTGGTGGGTGCCAGGGTCTTCTGGCTTAGCGTCTGAGGGTAACAGCCAAGAGGCCAATCGCGCGTGTCCCCGCGCTATTGCGGCGAGAGGTCCGGGGGGCTATCATTCGCTGTCACAGCGAACGGCACTTTTTCTTAGGTGAAGTAATGCCCCTCGATCCCGAAACCATACGACTGGTTGCCGAACAAACCCAGGTGCTTCGCGTGCCTCGCCGGGCGTTGGCCACCTTCGGCACCACCGCCATCTCCTACTATATGGTCACTGAGCCCGTCTACGGGGAGATGGTGAGGGATGCCCGGGAGACCGTGGTTCGCCATGGTCGGGTCACCGCTGAGCGTCCTCAGATCGTCACCCCGTTCTACCTTCTGAAGCTGTTTCACGGCTTCGAGCATGGAGAGGACTTCGCACAGCATCTATTGGAGAGCTATGGGGCGAACTCGCCGGGGTTGATGTACTCCTACCGAAATGAGCTGGAGGATACCAGCATAGTCTCCGATCCGATTTCGGTGGTCGCCCAGCGACTGGCCGGCGATCTGGAGCGGGAAGGTGAGCGGCTGGCCGCCGTCATTCAGGGGGTCGATCACCTATGGGATGTCTCCCTTATGAAGTTCATCTTCGAGCTCACCGTCTCCTCCCTCGGACAGAACGTGGCGGACCTGGCCCAAAGAGGCCTGCTGGGTATGGAAGGGGGGTTGCCCCGAGCCGCCCGAGCCCGGATCGAGGAGATGTTTGCCGGAGTGACCCGGGGCCAGGTCAGCCCTCCGGAGCTGAAGGCCGAGCTGGACCGATGGGGCGTCTTCAAGGAGTACGAGGACCGCTTCTTAAACAGCGCCCTTCGGTGGAAACGCCGCCACTAGAACCCTAACCCGTTGCCTCGCACCTACTGCCAGGCCGAATCCAAAGAGATCGGCCTCAGTGCTGGGCTGCCTCCGGGAACCGTACAGCCAGGCGCAATTCTCGGCACGCCATGTGCTACTTTCTCCCTCGGGCAACGGAATGGCCGTCCCTGTCTTTGTAGGGAAAGGAGCAATCAGATGGCAGTGCGCAGAGAATCCATGGGTGGCGAGCCCATGGGTAAGGGAACCATCGGTAAGCAGGATCTGATCACTCGAGTAGCACAGCACTCCGGCATTCCCAACAAGCAGGCCGAAAAGGTGGTGAACTCCTTTATCGATACCGTGACTCAGGCCATGGAGAAAGGCGAGGAGGTTCGCATAACCGGTTTCGGCACCTTCAGGGTCGTTCAGCGGGCGCCGCGCAAGGGTCGCCATCCGCGCACAGGCCAGGAAATGGAGATCCCTGGCAGCCAGCGGCCGACCTTTACGCCCGGCAGCAGACTGGTCGAAGCAGCCCGCAAGGGCGCCGGCCAGATGAGGAGGGCTGCCTAGAGCCGCTAAGCACTTGGCCCCGGATGGTCTGCCCTTCGTCACCCCCGCGAAAGCGGGGGTCCAGGACACCACCGTATCAATTGGAGAGGACCATGGATGCCCGCGGAAGCGGGCATGACGACGAATTGTGTATGCGATCCCAGGTCAGGTGCTTAAGCAGCACCACCCCCACTCGGGTGCCCTGGTGGGAGCTGGGAAACACTTCCACCAGGGCCCTGAGTTCCCCACCACATCCCTTTGCAATCCGAGTGCGCGCTCTGCAACCGATCGGCCATCGCTGCGGTGATTTAGATCCTGGGGAGGCTGGTAGCTATTGCCTATCTGCCGAAGAACGCGGGAGTCCTCTACGCCTGTTGACTGTACTGACTGTTGTACATGGCGGGGTCATAGGGAGCCCGCCGGTTGGGGCAGGAGGGTCGCGGACACATCATGCAGCTCTCGAAATTGCCGGCGGCCCCGAAACGAATACCCGACACGGTCTTGGTCGGAACCATGAGGAGACTATCGGTCAGTTGCACCCCCACCGTGGACTCGGTGTCGCCCAACAGCTGGAACAGCGGCCGTTGTTCCTCCAGGGGCCAGTCCGCCAGAGAGCCGGGGTTCATGCGCGACATCTCGCCGGGGCGATAGGTTTCCTGCAGGTAGGTCGTTGCGGCGTCCATGGCTTTTCGCATGTAAGCCTCGCGTATGGCTTCCGACCAGTAACGGTGTAGCATATCGTCCAGGCTGTTGGCCCACTCCTCCAGTTCCGTGCCGCAGGTGGCCAGGTAGGGGAATACTCGTTGGGTGTCCTTCAGCTTGACCGCCAGCACGCGGCTGGAGAAACGTATCCCATCGATCACGACGAAGTCGTCGCCTCGCTCGTCGATGTACGCTATTCCGCAGAGGGCTCTTGGCCTGGCTATCGCCTCTGCATCGTGGAGAAGTCCCCGCAGCTCCGCCACCTGCGGCGAATCCTCCTTCATCCTGAGCTTCTTGTATAGATTCTGCAGCTGCAGTTGTGCTGCTGTGTTGTCCAGTGTCACCGCTTGCATGGTCCGCTCCTCGATCAAAGGCTTAGCCGAGTGGCCGGACAATATTGTACCCCTAACTGAAGCTGGTTATCGACTCACCAACCGTCTGACTCCCTTGTCGACCTCAACCACGGCCACCACCGAGGCCGCGATCCCCACGATCACCAGCCAACTCCGCGGGGTCAGCGGTTCCAGTTCGAGGATGAACTGCAGTGGACCCCAGTACAGGGCCAGGATCTGCAGCCCCAGGGCTCCCACGATCGACGCGAACAGAAACCGGTTGGACAGGGGATTCATCCCAAAGGCCGACCTGGTGAAGGAACGGCTGTTGAAGATGTGGAAGTTCTGGAAGAGAACCATGGTGGTTACGGCCACCGTTCGGGCGTACTCAATGGGAGCGCCGGAGAGTATCTGCCAGACGAAGGCACCGAGGGTACCCGCCATGAGCACGAGGCCGACGAGGATCGTGCGCTCGACCATCGGCCGGGTAAGCAACCCTTCCCTCGGGTTCCGAGGAGGCCGGCGCCCGACGTCCTCCTCGGCCGGCTCGAAGGCCATGGCCACATCCTGCAGCCCATTGGTGACCAGGTTAATCCAAATCGCCTGAGCGGGCAGAAAGGGCAAGGGCAGGCGGAGGGCGATGCTGGTGATGACGGTCAGCACCAGGCCCAGCCCCGTGGGGATCAGGAACATGACCACCTTGCGGATATTGTCGAAGACGACCCGCCCTTCCTCTACCGCAGCGTAGATGGTGGCAAAGTTGTCGTCGGCCAACACCATGTCCGACGCTTCCTTGGCCACGTCGGTGCCCGCGATCCCCATCGCGACCCCGATGTCGGCCTGCTTCAGGGCGGGGGCGTCGTTGACGCCGTCGCCGGTGACGGCCACCACCTCTCCGTGTTCGCGAAGCTGCCGGACGATTCGCAGCTTGTGGTGCGGTGCAGCACGTGCGTACACGGAGACGTCCTCCACTCGGGCGAGCAGTTGGTCATCGTCCATCTCCTCCAACTCCCGGCCATCGATGGCCCGGGCGGCCCGTCCTCCGGCGATGCCCATCCGGCGGGCGATTGCCTCCGCCGTCACCTTGTGGTCGCCGGTGATCATGACGGTCCGAATGCCGGCGGCCCGGCAGCGTGCCACCGCGTCGATCGCCTCCGGCCGGGGTGGATCGATCATCCCTTGGAGACCCGCGAAGGTGAGTCCGCTTTCCACGTCCCGGTGATCCACCTCCTCGGCACCGGGGGTGGCGTTCTTGTAGGCCATGGCCAACACCCGCAACCCACGGGATGCCATCCGGTGACTTTCCTGAAGCGCCAGGGCTCGGTCCAGGGCGATCGTGCCTACCGTCCTCTCCGCGAGCGTGGTATCGCACATCTCCAGGACTCGTTCCGGAGCCCCTTTGACGAAGATTAGCCGTCGACCTTTGTGGTCGTGGAGGGTGGCCATGTACTGTCGATCGGACTCGAAGGGGATCTCGTCCAGCAGCGGGTAGGTATCCCTTTCCAGTTCGCCGTGGAGTCCACCCTTCATCGCGGCAACCAGTAGCGCTACCTCCGTGGGATCTCCTTCGGGGCGATACCGGTCGTTCTCCCGGTAGACCGAGGACTCGTTGGCCAGCATGCCTATGCGCAGCGTAAGCTCGAGTTCCGAATGCTCTGGTAGTTGGACCCTCTGCCCATCCGTCAGGATCTCACCTACCGGGGTGTAGCCGGAGCCGGTCACCCCGTAGATCCGTCCGCCCGTGTAGATGCTGGTCACCGTCATCTCGTTCTTGGTGAGGGTGCCGGTCTTGTCCGAGCAGATAACGGTGCAGCTTCCCAAGGTCTCCACCGCCGGCAGTTTGCGGATGACGGCGTTGCGCTGCGCCATCAGCCAGACGCCCACCGCGAGGGCGACCGTTATCGTAACCGGCAGCCCTTCGGGGACGGTCGCCACCGCCGTCGCGACGGCGGTGAGGAGAATATCTGAC